>JAGMZX010000016.1:24210-59502 GCA_018005585.1 Candidatus Hydrogenedentota bacterium
TACGGCGACGACGCCATCTACCCGGAGACGATGGCCGCGCCGTCCTGCGAGGCGGTCTACCGCAGGAAGATCGCCATAGCGCGGGAATACGGCTTCAATCACGTCCGGCATCACAGCCACTTCCTGCCTCCCGAGTATTACGACGTGTGCGACGAACTCGGCATGCTCGTGTCGCCCGAACTGCCGATTGGGTATCAGCAGTTCTACAACCGGGCGAAGGGGCCCGCGCTCGAACTCTATAAGACCGAGTGGGCCGCGGCGATTCGCAGGTTCCGCAATCACCCTTCGATTCTGGACTGGTGCATGGGTAATGAAATGTACGACAGCGTGCCCATCGCGCCCGACCTCTACCGTATCGCCAGAGGACTCGACACCACGCGGCCGGTCGTCGACTCCGACGGCCTGCCGGCGACAGGGTTCATCGATGGCACGCGCGACCGCGACACGCTGGACCTCTACTTCGTGCAGTTTGACGTGTTTCAAACGCCGCTCGACAAGCCGCGGATGTATGCGTGCCCCGCGCCGTTGAAGCCGGTCATTTCACACGAAACCGGGAACTACGTCACCTTCCCCCGCCTCGACCAGATCGAATTGTTCCAGCACAATTTCATCCCGTTCTGGCTCATTGCGGCACGCGAAAAGGTGGCGCGGATGGGCCTGCTCGACGAAGTCCCGCGCTGGGCGGAAAACTCCGAGAAGCTTTACACGCTCCTGCGCAAGATTGACATCGAAACACTGCGGAAGAGCCCCAATATCTCCGGTTACCACTGGTGGTTGCTCCAGGATTACTGGACCACCTCGAACGGGATCATCGACACCTATTTCCGGGCGAAGCCCGGCGTCGATCGCGCATCCGTCCTGCAATTCAACAATGACGTCGTGCTGCTCGAAGACGGGCTCAACGCCACCGGCCGGGGCGGCGAACGCATTCAATCCAGACTGCTCGTATCGAACTTCGGCTCTTCCGAGTTGACCGATTCGATACTCTCATGGACCGTATCGGCGGAAACCGGCGCGGTCGCGCAGGGCTCGCAGGCCGTTCCATCCGCCCCGGTGGGCGCGCTCGTGGAACTCGCGAGCATCGAGGCGCCATTGCCGGATGTCGACGCACCCGCGCGCATCGAGGTCAGGGCCGAACTGGCCACGACGGAACGCATCATCTCAAACGCGTGGTCCACGTGGGTCTTCCCCGCGCGCGTGGCGCGACCGGTTGCGCCGCTCTTCGCCTCATCCGAATTACTGCCGTGGCTGCAGATGTTCGGCGCGCAGCCGCTGCCGGCGGAGAAGCCGTATCCCGCGGCGGCGGTCTACGTCAGCAACCAGTTGACGCCGGAGTTGACCGGGGCCGTGCTCGCGGGCGCGTCGCTGCTGTTGTACAAGCCGGTGCAATTCCTGCCCGCGGCGCCGGCGCGGTTCAAGACGGCCTGGTGGCTCGGCAACGAGGGCGACAATAACGCGGGCACGGTGGTCTACGATCACCCAGCGACGCGCGCCATGGCGCCCGACGGCTGGTGCGACACCGGGTGGTACCGGCTGCTCGAGGATTGCGAAGGCTATATTCTCAACGACGCTCCCGAGCAGCCGGAAGTGCTGGTGCGCGGCATCGAGGTTGCCTGCGTCTGCCGCAACAAGGCGATGTTGTTCCAGGCCGCCGCGGGCCAGGGCTGCGTCATCGTCTGCGGCCTGAACCTGGACGCGAGCCTGCCCGACGGGGCGCCCTGTCCCGCCGCCGATTGGCTCACGGCCTCGATCCTTCAATATGCCGCCACGTTTCCTGATCCGGCCGCGGCATTTTCCGAGTCCTTCCTGCGCGAACGCGCCGTGGAGGCGCTTCCGTTCGGCGCGCCGTTCGTGGAAGGCTTCGCGCGGCTCCGGCGCAACGATGGAGAGAGCAGCGCCTGGTTCACCTACCGCGAGGCAAGCGCCCTCACCGAGGTCGTCCGGCAGACCGAAGCCGGGCACGCCGTCGAATGGGAAACGGCGCCCATGCCGGCGTCCATCCCGGGGGGCGCGGTGACGCTGGTGTTCGCGGGCGGGCTTGGCTGGATTTCGCAGCCGGAATCTGGCGGTTTCGCGCTGAGCGTCAACGGTGAAGACGTGCTGCATTTCGACGTGTGCCGCGGGCGCGGCCTGTGGCGCGACGCGTCCAGCGGCGTCACGCTCGCGCTGGCGCCGCGGCGCAGCACCTCCGAGGACACGGCGGGGCTGTTCTACCTGGGCGTGCCTCGCGAACGGGTCCAACCCGGCCAGCCGTGCCTCATCACCGTGACTTCGCTCGGTTCCGGAAGCCAGCGGTGGTTTGCCCTGCATCCGTATACGGACGTGCTTCGGGGCCCGCGCGGCAATCGGTAAACACACGGATTGAGGCCAGGGTCACTCCGATTCCGCGATGACTTCGACGACCTTTCCGATCTGCAGCGTCGCGGGATGAAAGAGACGCGGCCCGCCCTCGCCGCCAAGGCAATACAACGTGTCGCCGACGCTTCCCGCGCTCGGGATCGAGGTCTGTTCGAGCAGCGGGTCCGCCGTGCCGAGGCGGCCGCTCCGGGTGTCGTATACCAGCACGGTCTTCTCGAAGAAAGACTCCCAGGCGCGCGATTGTTCTTCGGCGGTGCGGGCATCGGTCACCGAACCGTCCGGATGCCAAGTCTTCGGATACTTGTATCCGGCAATGAGCAGGATGTAACGGTCCTCATAGACCAGCGCGCGCCTGTTTGCGCCGTGCGGCAAGTCGCGCAGGCGCGCCCATCCGTCGCTTTCGGGGTTGTACTCCCAACAGTCCACGGCGTTGTAGTATGCGTACGGAGATTTCGCCAACGGCGCGAAGATGCCGCCCAACTGGTAAATCTTTCCCCCCGCCGCCGCCACGCCGGAGTCGAATTTCGGGACGCCAGGGCAGTCGGCCAGCCGCTTCCAGCCCGCGCCGATGCAGGTCGTGTCCAGCACAAGCAGCGCGCTGCCGACGGGGTCGCCGTTGCGGCCTGCTTCTGAATGGAAATCGGGGCCGTCCGCGCCGGGCCCTTGAAAGAAATCGGCCACGCCAAGCAGGTAGACCTTGTTTCCGATCACAGCCGTGCTGCATGCGCTGCCGTACACCGGCCACGGCAGCCGCGCATCCGGCAGCTCCTCCCAGACCCACCGGTCTCCATCTTTCCGCAACCGGCACACGTCAGAATAGGTGCATGGTTCGGCGTAGTTGATGCCGCCCATCGCGTACAGCGCGCCATTGACGACTGCCACCGCCGCGCCCTGGCGCGCGGGGCCGGGCATGTCCGCGAGCCGCCGCCATCCCGCGGATTCGTCTTCGGGGCAGAACGCGAATGTCAGACGTGTAAAGCCGGAAACCTCGCCGCCGAAGGCGTCGGGATGCTGTCTGCAAATATCCAAAGGGTGCCGCGTGAAACCGCCCGCCGACACGACCATGCCATCCACACATCCGGCCGCGGAGTCCTGAATGCCCATCGGATAGTCCGGGCCAAGCCGCCACTCAATGCGGAGCATCGGTTGGAGTTCGTCCGGATTTGACGCCGCGAAACCCTGGGCAAGCAAAACACGCGCCAGCGCGAGCAGTGCCGCGGCCATGAGCAGTCTGTGCGCACTCAATGCTATTACCCTCCGTCTTCCAAGTAAATCCGGGACCACAGGTGCCGGTTTCGCATGCCGCGCGGCGGACGCCGCAGTCAACCGGAATGCGGAAACGGGCGGTGCCGCCTTCTTCAATGCCCGCCAATCAGTCCCGCCTTGGCGAGCAGTTCACCCACGACTTCGATGGAAGCCTCCGCGCACTCCTCGCCGTGGGCCGCCGTGGCTTCCCGGGGATCTTCTCCGCCGACTCCTTGCGGCGTTTCGTCCCTGGATTCCGGCAGCCGCGACAGGTCCACCAGGTCGGGCCGGTAGTGCAACATCAGCGAGGTTTCGTTGCGCGCGGCATGGTCCGTCTGGCTTTTCCACCGCTGCAGTACGCCTTTCGTCACGCCCAGCAGTTGCATGCCGTAGCGGGCTTCCCGTTCGGGAATGGCGGCGACCCAGGACCAGCGCGACGGGCCGTGCCCGTCGGCGAACACCGCGCGGAACCCGGCGCGTTTCAACTGGTCGAGGATGGCGTCCACGATTTGGAGGTGCAGTCCCTGAGAAACCCAGTAGCAGCTTCCGTCCAGTTTCCGGGGCGGAACGGTTGAGTCGGCATAATCCATGCCTACCAGCATCGTGCCGTCATCCGCGGGCCGTGCGCGGTCCGGGCCAAGGTGAATCGGCGGCATGACAATCCCGCCAAATCGCCGCGCGCAGCGCACCATGAGTTCCTCGCTCTGGATAGCGTCCGCACCCAAGGGCAGGTGCTCGCCGTGCCATTCCAGGGTGCCCAGGGGCAGATACGCGACCGGACATTGGGCAAGGCGGGAACGAAACTCGTTCGGCAAGAGTTCAGCGTAACGGACTTTCACCATGGCGGACGCCTTCTCCCCGGATTCTTCCCCCGCAGCAGCCAAATTGCCGGCAAGCACGCCCGTGGAAGCGGCGGCGAGGCTCGCTCCCAGGAAGTCTCGCCGTGAAGTGTCTTCGTCCCGGCTCATCCGACCCTGCTCCCTCATGTCCGCGGGCGGCGGGTTCAGGCCTTGTCCAAGATGTTGCGAATCTGTTTCTCGCGCGCCTCAATGCTTTCCGTGAGCTTGAACTGGACCCGCGCCCGGTTGAGGTTCTGCCCGTCATAGCGCGTCTTGAAGTACACGTTTCCGGCGATGTGGTCCGCGAAGAAGCGCAGGCCTAGCTCGAAGGCAATCAGCCGGATGGAGTCATACAGGTATCTCCGGTCGCTGTCGGTGAGGAAGGACCGCGCATGGACCATATAGCCTTTTACAATGGCTTCGCACAGGTCCGTGTCGAACAGGACACGGCTCAAATCGGACGTCTCCTCGCCCATAGGATTGCAGCAGGAGCGCAGGCAGTCGCCAAAGTCGTAGTGAATCAACCCGGGCTTGACGGTGTCCAGGTCGACGATGCACGTGCCTTTTCCCGTGGCATCGTCGATCATAATGTTGGAGATTTTCGGGTCTCCGTGGACCGGCTGCAGGTGGAGTTCACCCGCCGCCTTGGCGTCTTCCAGGACAGCGCACCAGTGGCGGCGCTCTTGCACGAACCGGTTGCATTGCTGTGCGTCGAGCGAGGCCTTCAGCCTGACCTGGCCCTCAGCCGTCTGCAGCGACTGGTCAAGCTTTTCCAGGTATCCCGGCGTGATGTGGTATCCCACCAGCGTGTCGCGAAGCAGGTTTACGTCCAGGTCGCTGATAAGCCGTTGGAAATACCCGAGCACGAACCCGGCCTCGCGGGCATGCTCCACGCTCTGCACCTGCTCGTAGGAATGCGCGGAGGCAATGAGCGTAATAGCGCGCCAGTATTCGCCATCGCCGTCAACGATGAAGTCCTGGCCGTCCTTGGCGGGAATCACGCGGGGCAGCTGCCAGATGCGGTCGGCCGTGTCGGCTTCCGCTTCAATGCGCTTGTGCACGTGTTCCGTCACGACGCGCATGTTCTCCATGATGTATTCCGGGCGCGAGAAGACCCGTTTGTTAATCTGCTGGAGAATGATCCGCTCTTCGGAAAAGGTCGTGCGGAAGATCGCCAGATACGTGTCGTTGACGTTGCCCTCCCCCGTGTGCTCGACCGTGACCAAGCGTCCCGCCACATCAAACTTGGGCGCAATAAGAGCGGCTTTCAATGGAAGAGCGTTCCTTTCTTTGTGCGATGCAACCCCAGAACCGCAACGTATTTCGAGAACGTTCCTGGTCTCACCCCTGTGGTCTTCCTCCGTTTCTTGGCGTAGGCTACATCGAAGACGGCCATATTCTCAACACGGATACCATGCACGGATACCATGCGCGGTCTCGGAGTCCGGCGGCGCCGCGACGCGCCCGCCATGGGACTTCCGCGCGCGCCAGTCCAGTCTCTCCATTGCATGAGGCCGGAGAAACGCGAAACCAGGGGCCGGATTCCCGTGTCTAGCATCCGGTGGGATGTGCGACTTTCGCGCATCTTCGTGCCATCTGCCATTCTGCGCAGTCTGACGGAAGAGGACATGATGGAAACGGAAAGCCCGAAGAAAGGCAGCCGCCGCACGTTCTTGAAATGGGGCGCGGCCGCAGCCGTTGTCGCCGGCGGTTCGGCCACGTATATCAGTTGCCGCAGGAAACCCGAACTGCCCGAGAGCATTGGCAGGCTGGCGCCAAGCCCGGGCGCGCCATGCCCGGACGCCCCGCTGAAACCGCGGCACATCGAGGAACTGGGCATACGCCGCATGTCCGAATTGGATCGCCTGCCCTGGTTCGAGAAGAACGAAGCGGGCGAGTTGCGTCTGCGGGCCGATGCGGGAACCGGCCCGATCATCGATACGCACGCGCACCTGGGGTGGGCCTTCGGGCTCGGGCGGCCCGTAGACATGACGCACACGTGCGACGTGCAATATTTCTACGATTACGAACGCGACCAGGACGTCCTGTTCACGCAGGACCATCCCAACCCCGATGAGGCTTCGACAATAACGCGCGAGAACCTCCAGGTGCTGGTCCGTACGCCTTGGCGCAATCGCACGAATACGGCGGCAAACCTCAGCCTCGAAATGAACCGGATGAATTACCGCAATATCGTGTTGCTGCCCGTAGAGATTCCGTATCAGGCGCGGCACGCTCATGACACATTGGAGGCCGCAAGACTGGATAGCCGCTTTATCGCATTCGGGGCCATTTATCCGAAACCCTGGGGACCGGACAAGCTCGAGCGGCTGGAAACACAACGCAAGACAGGGATCAAGGGCATCAAATATCATCCTGAGATGCAGATGATCGCCCCGGACAATCCCCACATGATGCAACTGTTCGAATGGTGCGAGGCCCATGACCTGATTGTCTATTCGCACGTCGGCTACACGGGCCGGGAGCCGGGATTCATGAAGAAGAAGTCCGAACCCCGGCTTTTCGAGACGCCATTGCAGGCATTCCCGAAGCTGCGGTTCGTCTTCGCGCATACGGGTGTGCGTCTCATGGATGAAACGCTCGAGGTAGCCCGAAAACACGAGGACCGGGTCTGGCTGGACATTTCGGGGCGTTCCGCTTCGAACATCGCTTATATCCTTCAGCGTTATGACACGGAAAAGATCATGTACGCATCCGATTGGCCGTTCATGCCTCTGGCCATCATGGTGGCGCGCGGCCTGGTGGGAACGGAAAGCTGCCCCCAACTGCGGGAACGCTTCTTCAGCGGCAACGCCTTGCGGCTGCTGGGACTGACGTAATGGCTTCCGAAAGCAGCGGCGAAACAAGCGAAGAGACGGATGTCGTAAGGGGCACGCGATGGGTTGCCGCAACCGTATTGACGATGCTGTTTGCTGCCGCGGCCGCCAGCGGCGATGAACAGCCGCTCTACTTTACCCTCCTGCACACGAACGACGAGCACTCCGCGGTGCTGCCCGCCCCGCTCGTGGACCATATCCCGGGGGAAAAAGACCCCACGACCGGCGGTTTCGCGCGACTCGGGCGGCTGGTCGGGGATATTCGCGCGGTCAAGAAAGACGCGGGCGAGCCCGTCGTGCTCGTCTCGGCAGGCGACATTCTGGGCGGCGCGCCGCTTTTCTGGCTGATACCGGGCGGGGAAGCGCCCGAGATTTCGATCATGCAGCAGATTGGCTACGACGTCATCACGATCGGAAATCACGACTTCGATTACGGGCCGGAAACGCTGGCGCAGTATTACCGGGTTGCGGGCTATCCCGAAGCCGGAGCGTCCACTGCTCTGGTCTCATCCAACCTCGTGATTCCACAGGGGCACCCCCTGGGCGCTTGCGGCATTGCGGCCACGCGCATCCTCGAACTGGACAACGGCCTGCGTCTGGGCTTTTTCGGGCTATTGGGCGACAACGCCGCAAAACTGGCCGCGGAAAAAACGCCCATCGATATTTCGGAACCGATAGCCGCTGCAACGACGGCCGTGAAAACCCTGCAAGCGATGAAGGCGGATGTCATCATCGGGGTTACGCACGCCGGGCGCGATGAAGACGAGGCCGTGGCATCCGCGGTGCCGGGGATCGATCTCCTGATCACCGGGCATTTTCACCCAATGGCGCTTGATACGCCCATTCGCGTGGGCAATACCATTATTGCGCAAAGCAGTCCCTTCCTCGGCCGCCTGGGCGTCCTGGAGCTTGCCTGCACGCGTTCCGGCGGCAAGCTGCAGCTCAGAAATGAAGAGCATGGCCAGCCGTATCTGGCGCCGATTGACGACTCGGTCGAAGAGGACCCCGCCATTGCCAGGACCATTGCCGGATACACGGAACAGCTAAACCTGCTCGTGACTCGGCTGACCAGGAACGCCGTAACGGATATCCGGGATACGGTGCTCTATTCCGATTTCGTCTTGGAAGCAGGACCACCCGGGCAAGAATCGATTCTCGGGAGTTTCGTCACCGACGCCATGCGTCTGGTCGTTGAAGAACGAACCGGCGAAGAGGTGGATTTCGCGATTCAGGGCAATGGCGTTATCCGGGATGATGTACGCCCGGGCGCCATGCCCTCTTCTTTGAACAAAGTCTCTTTCTATGATTTGGCGACGGCGGTCGGCCTGGGCAGAGGCCCCGACGGGAACCCGGGCTATCCGCTCGTCTCCATCTATCTCACCGGCAACGAACTCTACCGGGTCCTCGAAATCAGCTTGTATCTCGCGCAGCGCGCGGACATCTTCTTCCTGCAACTGTCTGGCGGCCGCGTCTCCTATGACCCTGCGCGCACTGTCCTCTTCCAAATACCTTTCGCCGGCATTCCCATCCCCTCTTTCCGCGCCGTGCTCCAACTCGAGCGCTTCACCGGTAATGGGCCGCAGACCGGTTCCGGCGACAGCTATGAGCCTATTCCGCGCGGCGACGACACCTTGTATCATGTCGTCTGCGACTCGTACATCCTCTCCTTCTTCCCGAGAATTGCCAAAATGCTTCCCTTCTACAAGGTCATTCCGAAGGATCGCGAAGGCAAGGAAATCACGCCGGGCGAAGCCCTTATCAAGATTGAGGGCGAAGAACTCAAGTTCTGGCAGGCCGTGACGGCGTACGCGCTGGCTCAGCCAAAGACGGGCGACGGCATTCCCCGGATACCCGGATACTACGCGCGCACGGGGACGCGCATTGTCCAGAAACACGCGTTCCCGCTGGTCATCTGGATAATACTCGCGCTGACGCTGCTGTTGCTCTCGATTTGCCTGCTCTTATGGAAGTTGAGACGGACACGGGCAAGGAAAGGCATTGCGTGAGCGGCAGGCGGCGGCATATTGTGTGCGGCGGCGTCTCTCACACGAGCATGAAAGCGGGAACGCGTGTGTCATAAGGTCCTGCGTCTAACCACGGCACTTTTCCTTGCGGGGTCTTGCTTCGCCGCGGAATACGCCCATGTGGAGGACATGACCTTCGCCGCCGAATACGACGGAAGCGAGCAGCGGTTTGTCATTGCCCTTCCCAACAACTGGGAACCGTCCGCGGAACATGACGTGTGCGTGGCGTTGCACGGCCACGGCTCGGACCGGTGGCAGTTCGTGAACGAAGGGCGGGATGAGTGCCGCGGGATCCGTGATATGGCCCTCCAGCATGACATGATCTTCGTGGCGCCCGACTATCGCGCAAAGACGTCGTGGATGGGGCCCGCCGCCGAGGCGGATGTAGCGCAGATCATCGCACTGGTGAAGCGGCGCTACCGCGTGCGGCGGGTCTTTCTCTGCGGCGGGTCAATGGGCGGCAGTTCTGCATTGACCTTTACGGCGTTGCACCCGGACTTGATCGACGGAACCGTGTGCCTGAATGGAACTGCCAACCATGTGGAGTACGGCGAGTTCCAGGACGCCATTGCAGCGTCGTTCGGGGGCACGAAAGCGGAGCGGCCGGACGAATATCGGAAACGCAGCGCGGAATTCCTGGCAGACCGCTTCACCATGCCCATTGCGATTACCGCGGGCGGCAAGGATACCGTGGTGCCCGCGGCGAGTTCCCTGCGCCTGGCGGAACGACTGAAAGCCCTTGGCCGGCCGGCACTGGTGATCTTCCGGGAGGACGGCGGTCACGCGACCGATTATGACGACACGAAAGCGGCGTTTGCGTTCGTCATTTCCAACGCGGGCGAGAAATGACGTCTTTGCCCTGTGCGCCCGGAAACGTCAAAAGCCCAGAATGCTCTCGAGACCCGGCAAGGGACGAAACTGACTGTAAGCGAAGACGGCGTAGAAACCCAGCAGTCCCACGGCCTCGACACGACTCAGTTTGCGGCCCGTCGTGACAAAGATCTGGATCACGACCGCCGCCAGAATCAGAAATGGCATGGCAAAGGAGGTCAGGCCCGTATCCACCGTCATGGGATGAACCAGACAGCAGATCCCCAGAACGACAAGCTGTGTGAATATGTTGGAGGCATAGACTTCGCCTATGGTCACGTCCGCCTTGCGCTTGAACGTGGCGGACAAGCTGATCGTGAGTTCGGGCAGGCTCGTGCCGAACGCAAAGAGCAGCACGCCCATGGCCAGAGGCGAAATCCCCGCTGCTGTTCCCAGGGTCGTACCCGAATCCAGGGCGATCTTCGACCCGCCAATAACGCCGAACACCCCCAGACCGCAGAGCAGCGCCGTCCTGATTCGCGAGCCAGGCATAGGACCCGCGGGCGGACTTTCGGCGTCCAGCCGGGCCGTCTTGAGCACACTCAGCACGTAGGGCACATAGATGAGCATCAAGACAATGCCTTCCGAGCGGGCAAGCCGCCCGTCCATGGCCAGCACGAGCACCAGCGCGGAGGAGAGAATCATCCAACTGGACTCCCGAGACTGCACCTCTTCACGAATGTCAATGGGCCGGACCAGCGCGCAAACCGCGGTCACGAACGTCAGCGTGACGAAATTCGAGCCGATGACATTGCCAACGGAGACGGCGTCCTGGCCCCGGGCCACGGCAAACAGCGACACAGTCAATTCCGGCAGACTGGACAGCACGCTCACGCCCAGAACCGTGATGACCAGTTCCTTGACGCCAAGAGAACGCGCCAGGAGACTGATGTTCCGCGTGATAAACTCCGACCCGCCCCAAAGCAACAGCACGCCCAGCACAAAGAGCAACACAGCAACAGCCACGGGGCCTCCTTTCGCCAGATGCCGGAGAAATCTCAGGCAGACGCCATTTCAATCCCTCGCTTTCACGGCATGGTACGACAAGAACAGCACAACGCTCCAGCCTGACGCGGACTTCGGCCGCGCCAGTGTGGTACTGTATGCGCCGGAGTGAGGGAGTTCTCAGCAAGCCCGGCGAGTCGAGTCCGCCGCCGCGAACTCTGGAGCAACGCATGCCCGACAAGGCAAGTCTTGCGCGTGCCGTAGTGGTCACCGGGGCGTCAACGGGCATCGGGGCAGCGTGCGCCGAGGAACTCGCACAACGGGGATGGCGCGTCTTCGCCGGTGTGCGCAGCACGCAAGACGGGGAGACCGTACAATCAAGAGGCGGCAAGGGCATCAAGCCGCTCCTGCTGGACGTCACCAAACCCGAGACGATCGCAGCGGCTGCCGCATCCGTGGCGGAAGCGACCGGCGAAAAAGGGCTTCAAGGGCTGGTGAACAATGCGGGCGTGGTTGTCGGCGGCCCACTGGAGTTCGTGCCGCCCGACGCTGTCGAACACCAGTTCCGGGTTAACGTGTTCGGACTGATTTCAGTTACACAGGCCTTCCTCCCCTTGATCAGGGCGGGACACGGCCGGATAGTGCTGATGAGTTCCACTTCGGGATTCTGGTGCGAGCCTTTCTTGGGCCCTTACGCGGCGACAAAGCATGCCGTCGAGGCCATCGGGGATGCGCTGCGTGCGGAACTGCATCCCTGGGGCATCAAGGTCGCGCTTGTACAGCCGGGCATCATTGCCACGCCCATTTGGGACAAATCGCGCGCCGTCATGCAGCAAATGCTGGCTTCGCTGCCCGAGGCTTGCCCGGAGTTGTACGCGGGGGCCATCGCATCCGTGCAGGCCGTCTCAAAGAGGGCCCAACGGCTGGCCATCGAGCCAGGGCGCGTGGCGAGGACCGTCCGTCGCGCGTTGGAATCACGTCGGCCAAGGACAAGATACCCGGTGGGCCCGGATGCCCGAATGCAGTCGGCGCTGATTCGGTTCATCCCGGACCACATGCGCGACCGGATTATGCGCTGGATAATGGGGCTGTAGCTTGCCGCATGCGCGGCGGCCGCCAGTCCCTCGGGAAACAAGCGCCACACTGGGACCACCAGGGTGCAGCGCCTGCAAATGCGTCTTGCGATAGGATACAGCGATGGTATTGAAGCACCGGATCAGGAATGCGCTCTCATGGGTCATGGTGTCCGCTATTCCTTGCTTCGCCGAGCCGATTCTCGCCGGCGACCTGGCCACTTTTGGCACAAGCGCAAAGGAAGTCCGCGTATTGGCGGGCGGGAAAGAAGCCGAACTGCTTTTCCATGAGGGCCGCGGCTGTCTCACGCACATGTGGTTTGGCGGCGACTGGCCGGGATGGGACCGCACGCGCATTCGCTGCTATGTGGACGGGGAACCGGCGGCTTCCATCGACATGGAACTCTTTCTTGGACACGGCATTGGTTTCGGCGAAGAAGCCGCCCCCTGGGGCACGGAACGCCTGGGCAAAACGGGACATCCCAGCGGCGTCTTCAACTCCTACCGGATCCCTTTTGGCAAGAGCATCCGCGTAACCGCGCAAGCGGCCCCCGACCTCAAGGAGGACCCGCCGTTCTGGTGGATTATTCGGGGCGTCGAGAACATGCCCGTAGAGGTCGGTGGCATTCGGCTGCCGGACGATGCGCGGCTGCGCCTGTACCGGACCGAGAACCGCGAGATGGCGCCCCTGGAGATGCTCGACCTCTGCGAGGCATCCGAAGCGGGCCTTTTATACCAGGTGACTATGTCTGTGCGCAGCGGCAACCTGAATTTCCTGGAAGCGTGCATGCGCGCTTATATGAACGGCGGCGCGGAGCCGTTGCTGCTCTCCTCGGGTACCGAGGACTACTTTCTCGGCACGTACTACTTCAACCGGGGCAGGTATCATTTCCCGATGGCCGGTCTTACGCACCTCGATGCCCGGAAGAACACGTTCTCGGCGTACCGCTTTCACGAACAGGACCCCATCATCTTCAAGAACGGCCTGCGCCTGGTCTGGCGAAACGGTGAGGCTTGGGCGGACGGAAGGCCGTTCGGCGACCCCCAACACAGCATCGTTACCACATACACCTGGGTCTACGAATGGCACAGCCCTGCCCCGAAACAACGTCCACGCCGCCGAAGGAACTGCGGCGACGGACATGCGGAACATCCGGAACTCCGCGATTATGCGCCGGCAGGGTCGCGGTTCTTTCGTGTCATGACTTCACGTGTGGAGTCTCCAGCAGGCAAAGGGGCCGCTTATGAACAAGCGAGCGATAGGAACGGCAGGATGGGCAATTGCGCTGGCGTGTGCTGCATGCCCGGCCTGCGCCGAGGATTTGACCGGGCCGCGCGCGGTGCCCACGCCGGAACAGGTCGCGTGGCACGACGCTGAAATCGGCATGTTCATCCATTTCGCGCCGAATACGTGGCAGGATTCCGAATACGACCGGCGTGATACCCCGCTCGATCAAATCAACCCGGAGCGATTGGACACGGACCAGTGGGTAAGCGTGGCGGAGAGCATGGGCGCCGGGTACCTCGTGTTCGTGGCAAAACATGTCGGAGGCTTCTGCATGTGGCAGACCGGCACCACGGACTATTCCATCAAGAACACGGCATGGCGCGGCGGCAAGGGGGATGTGCTCGCCGACCTGAGCGCGTCGTGCAGGAAGCGCGGCATGCCGCTGGGGGTCTATCTAAGCCCCCGGGACGACCACTTCGGCGCGCAGACTTCCGGCGTATGCGCAACGCCGGAAGAGCAGGCCGAATACGCCGCGATCTACCGGCAACAATTGACCGAGGTGCTCTCGCGTTACGGCGACCTGTTCGAGGTCTGGTTCGACGGCAGCAACGTCATCGAGGTGGGCGACATCCTCCGGCAATATGCGCCGAATGCGATGATCTTCCAGGGCGAGTACGCAACCATCCGTTGGGTAGGCAATGAGGACGGCCTCGCGCCGTATCCCGCCTGGAACTGCACGACACGGGAGGCCGCCCAGCGCGGCGCGACGGCCGCCGACAGTACGCCCTTCGGCGATGTGTGGCTGCCGAGCGAGTGCGACGTGTCGCTGCGGCGCGACTGGTTCTGGAATTCGCGCAACGAGGACACCATCAAACCACTCGAGCAGCTCATGGACATCTACTACCGGTCCGTGGGCCGCGGCGCCGTTCTGTTGCTGAACGTGACGCCGGATACCACGGGCCTGATCCCGGAACCAGACGCGCGCCGCGCGGCGGAATTCGGCGCGGAGATCAAGCGCCGTTTCGACGCGGCGATTGCGTCGACCGCGGGCGAAGGCCCGATTCTCGAACTGGGCCTTACGGCAGTCCGGCCCGTGGATCACATCGTGATCATGGAGGACATCGCGCGGGGCGAGCGTGTGCTTGAATACGCCGTCGATGCGCAGATTGGCGGAGAATGGAGGGAGGTTATAAGAGGCACGGCCATCGGCCACAAGAAAATAGACCGCTTTGACCCCGTCGAATCGGGCCGGTGGCGATTCCGCTGCGTCCAATCCAACGGGCCGGCTTCACTCCGCAAGTTCGCCGCGTACAGCGTGGGCGGAGCATGACCAGCCTGAAACAGGGCGCGCCACCCGTGCGCTTGGCGCCTGGCCTTCCCGTTACAACTCTTGCACGCTCCAATCTCGCCTTGTCAGACCGGTGACGTGCCCGAAAAACCTCTTGTACATTTCCGGCTGTTGTGACACACTGGATGCAAGGCGCCGCGGTGGAAAGCCGGTCTGGTGGGGGCCGGTCAGGAGCGCCAAGGAGTGCCTATGAGACCCGCACGCTTGAGTATCCTCATCCTCCTTGCGGCAGCCTCGTTTGCCGCCTGCAAGCCCAACAAATTCTCGTATGAAGTCTCGCCCGACGTAATGCCCACGGTCCTGGTAGTGCCTACGCCGGACGGCGGCTCGACGGTCGTCGAGGCGTATCAGGACGAGAAGGGCGTCCGCACGGACTTCGTCTCGGATGAAATAGTCATCACCCCCAGAAGCCAGGCGGAACTGGACCAGTTTCTCGCGGATTACGGCGGCACGATCATCTATGACAATTCCGTGCCGGAACCGCCGGCAATCCTGAAAGACCGCGTCCGGATGCCCAAAGACGGTCTCGGAGCAACCAGCTATACCGTGCGTGTCACGAAATTCCCGGACCTGGAGGATTTCGCGTCCGATGCTCAGCGAAGGGGAATGCGGGGCAAGTATCTCTTCTCGTCGGAGGATGGCATCGCATTGATTGGGCTCGCGGCGCGCGCGTACGCTCGCGGCCTGCGCGTGCAGCCCAATTTCGTCTGCATCGGGCACGAGATGCTCCACTATACCCAGGAACAGCCGCTTTCCGGCGGCGGCTATGACAACGCGATGTTCTACTTTGCCTTTCACGGCAAGGAAGAGTCCGGTTCAAGCCGGTCTTCGATATACAGGGCATGGCAGTTCATGGAAGCGGCCCGCTATGCGGCCCCGCAATGGTATGGGCTCGCCATTATGGACGGCGGCTTCTGGCTGAACGCCACGGGCGGACCGATGCAGAGTCCGTCCGGTATTGGAACGGACCTGCCTCCCTCAATTGTTCAATATGATTTTCACCAGGATGACTACATCGCCGACGGGGGCAATCCCAACAATTGTACGGGCGGCAACCCTTGCCCGTTTCACGGCAACAACACCGCCAGTGTCGCGGCCGGTTTCCTCGACAATCGTGCAGCCATTGCCGGGTCCGGCGGCCAGGTGTCGCAACCGTACTTGTTCAAGCTCAGGCTCACCAGCGACCAGCAGGACCGTGCGCTGCGCACCGCCATCGCGTGGGGCGCGACCGTGGTCAACATGAGTTTCGGCGGCCCATGCAACGACGATTGCATGGAATACTACGAGGAAGTCAGCGACCTTTACAGTCATTTTCAGGAGGCCTACGACGCGGGCATGGTCATTGTGGCTTCGGCCGGAAACGACGCCATCGACGTGGACGCGAACAATGTCATTCCCTGCTGCATCGGCGGCGTGATCTGTGTGGGCGCGCTCGAAAGCTACAAATACAACGCGATCAGCTATTCGAACTTTGGCGCCAGCGTCGACATCTGGGCGGACACGAACGTGCCCGCCATGCCAAACGGCGATACGCCCAACGCCCTGGATACGGCCGGGGGAACGAGCGCGTCCAGCCCGCTCGTGGCGGGCGTCGTCATGATGATGAAGCGGGTAAATCCTTCCCTGAACGCGGATCAGATCAAGACCATTCTGCAGAATACGGCATACAAGATGGGCGCGTTGCAGTCGCCCGACCCGAAGGTCCAGCCCACCGGGTATATGGACGCCTATCGCGCCGTCATGATGGCCGCCGACAACAAGATCTTCGAGGACGGTTTCGAACCGAACAATTCGGAGGGTCAAGCCTCGCCCCTGAGCCCGGGGCACTATGAAGAACTGACACTGACTCCGTCAAAGTGGGACTACTATTCCTTTTCCCTCAACGACTACGGCTCGTTCCATTTCGACATCGAATACATGACGCCCATGGGTTTCATCTTCTTCAATCTGTTGAGCGACACCCCGGAAACCCTCCTGGGCGGCGTTTCAAAAGTCTCGCACCTGGAGGGGTACCATTACCATGCGGAACTCGTGCCGCCCGGCAATTACAAGCTGCTGTTGAGCGCCTACAACCCGCATTATTACTTCATGGATTTCGAAAAGAGCGAGTCCGGCCTGCCGCCGGACGAGTTTGAAGCCAACAACACGTTTGCCACCGCAAAGAGCCTGCTTCAGGCGTCGGGTTCCTGGGACCTGACCTTGCATCAGGAAAACGGGAGCGATGTGGACTATATCCTGGTCGAGATTCCACAGATCATTGCTCTCTTGGGCAGAGAAATCCACATCCTCGACGCAGATACGCCGGTAAGAGCGGACTTGTTGAACGCGGACACGCAGTCCGTCCTTGATTCGCAAACAGGAAAGGAAATTACGTTTGCGTTCACCCACGAGTCAGTAGGCGTGAAATACGTTGTGAAGGTCTACAGCGCGTACACGCGCTACGTGCTCGATATCCGGACAACAAGTCTCGAGAATCCCTGGGAAGACACCTTGCTTAATGACCCATTCTGGTGGATAGACCCGGTTGGCCCGGACATCAGGGTCATCCTTCGCGAGGTCGAGGACTGGATCGCATTTGTGGCGCCTCCGAGAGGCGCGGATTACGTCGATCTGTTCGCGCAGGGGTTAAGCGTCAATCTGTATGATTCGAATGTCGAACTGCTGCAGGGAGGCACTGCCCTGTATGGCGGCAACCCGGCCGGCGCCCCGGGTGACATGAAGATTGGCGAACGCCTGGATACGTCGGCGTTGACGGCGGGGGCGACCTACTTGCTCCAGGTTTGCCGGACGCCCGAACCGCAGGACACCGACGTGACGGGCGTGACGCCGGTGCAAACGAACATGCCTTATACGCTGCACACGGGGTTCGCGTACTAGTGCGCGTTCGCCAGAGCGTGGAGCAGGCCTTCCCGGCCGTCTTGCCGCGGATGAAGCGTTCGCCGCGCATGGGAAGTCTTTGATGTGCGCCCGCCGGATAAATCAAGATGGGGAGGCTCTCAAGACACGCCGGCGGCGCCGCGGTATGGTTTCGGGACATCGCGTTGCCGCCAGAATCTGTTTCGCGAGACGCCGGCGCGGCGTCCCGTTGGGGAAACGAGAAAATGACAACTTTGTCCCGGCGAGATTTTCTGGGCGTCATAACGGCGGCCATGGCGAGCGCGCAGGCATCCGCAATCGGCCGTGAGCAGCCCCCGAACATCCTGTTCATTCTCACGGACGACCATGCGCAGCAGGCCATCAGCGCCTATGGATCGGTCATCAATGAAACCCCGAATATCGACCGCATTGCGTGCGAAGGCGCGATCTTCGCGCGCAACTCGTGCGGCAACTCCATATGCGCGCCAAGCCGGGCCAGTGTGCTTACGGGCAAGCACAGCCACGCCAACGGCCAACGCACCAACCAGGACGTTTTCGATGGCGCGCAGACGACATTCCCGAAGTTATTGCACGAAGCGGGGTACGACACGTCGCTAATCGGGAAGTGGCACCTGCGATCCGAGCCGACGGGCTTCAATCATCACGACATTTTGATCGGGCAAGGCAACTACTACAACCCCGATTTCGTGGGGCCCGCCGGAAAACGCCGGATTGAAGGCTATGTCACGGACATCATCACGGACCTGGCGCTGGCGTGGCTCGACCGGCGGCGCGGCCGAGCCGAGCCTTTCCTGCTCATGTGCCAGCATAAGGCGCCCCACCGCACGTGGGTGCCTGGCCCTGACCACCTGACGCTCTACGACGATGTGACCATTCCCGAACCGCCGACGCTGTTCGATGACTATGCGCACCGCGCGCCCGTGCTTGCGCGGAACGAGGCGAGCATTGCCCGGCATCTCATGTACGACTATGACTTGAAGGTGCCGGGACTCGGCATCCCCGACGCCCTGGGGCGGGACATGGTCAATGACGAAGTGCCGCGGATGACCCCGGAGCAGCGGGCGGCCTGGGACGCGGCGTACGGCCCCATAAGAGATGACTTTCTGAAGAACCGGCCCGAAGGCGCCGGCCTTATCCGCTGGAAGTACCAGCGCTACATCAAAGACTATCTGCGATGCGTGGCCTCCGTCGACGATAACGTCGGGCGTATGCTGGCGTACCTCGAAGAAAACCGCTTGGCCAGCAACACTATCGTCGTCTACTGTTCCGACCAGGGGTTCTATCTCGGCGAGCATGGTCTCTACGACAAACGGTGGATGTATCGAGAGTCTCTGGCCATGCCCCTGGTCTTGCGCTGGCCGGACAGGGTGAAAGCGGGCACACGCGTCGAACGGCTGACACAGAACATTGATTTCGCTCCGACCTTCCTGGAGGCCGCGGGCCTTGCGCCGCCGCCAGACCTGCACGGCCGCAGCCTCCTGCCGCTCCTGCGGGAAGAGCGGCCTGAAGGCTGGCGAGACGCCATCTACTATCACTATTACGAGACCGGAGAACACAACGTTCCACGGCATGAAGGCGTCAGCACCGAACGATACAAGTTGATTCACTACTACGACGAGGGCCTGTGGGAACTCTACGACCTGGAAAAGGACCCTCAGGAAATGCGGAGCGTCTACGACGACCCCCCCTTTGCCGCTGTCGTGACGGCCATGAAACAAAAGCTCGAAGAGCTCAAGGTTCTCTACGCAGTGCCCCCTGAGGATTTCGCGCCCGCGGCCGGAACATCCCCCTGACCGCGCGGCCATGGCGCGGCGCGAGTCTGCCGTAGAAATTCGGGCGTGGCTTCGCTATGATGCCTCGACGTGCCGGGCGTCGGGAAGGGAGCGTTCCAGACGGAGCGCCGCGCTCGTGGCACGGGGTGAACCGATCCGCGTGGAGGAACAGCGCATGGTCAAAGCCACATTTCATCACTTCGGCGTGCCCACCTCAATCAAGAAGGGCGAAGAAACCTATCTCGAGGGCGGGAAGGTCTATATAACGGACCCCGAGAAACATCCGTTCCGGGTGGAATTCCTGCGGTTCGATGCCGACAGCCCGCTTCCGGCGGAACTCCAGTCGGGGCCTCACGCCGCGTTCCTGGTGGATTCGCTCGACGAAGCTCTGAAAGATCAGGAGGTCATTCTGCCGCCGTTCGACGCGACGGCCGAATTGCGGTGTGCGTTCATCAAGGACGGCGATGCGCTGATCGAAGTCATGGAAAAGCGGTGAGGCGCACCGGGCGCTCGCGGACCGAATAGCTGAGGGAGGTCGAGTAATGACCATGAAGAAGTTTATCAATGAACCGGCCAGCCTGGTGCCGGAACTGCTGGAGGGGTTTGCGCTGGCGCACCCGGGAAAGGTGGCGCTCGTAAACGAGCGGCTCGTGGTGCGGGCCCGGCCCAAAGCCAAAGACAAGGTCGCGCTCGTCACGCTGGGCGGCAGCGGCCACGAACCGGCGCTTAGCGGGTTTGTCGGCGAAGGCATGCTCGATATCAGCGTGCCCGGCGAGATTTTCGCCGCGCCCGGCCCGCCGCGCGTCGTCGAGGCGTTGCGCATGGCAAACCGCGACGCGGGCGTCTTGTTTATCGTGCTGAACCACGCGGGCGATGTCATGTCCGCGAATCTCTCGATGGAAATGGCGCGGAAAGAAGGCCTGAAGGTCCGGCAGGTGCTGACGCACGAGGATATTTCCGGTGGACCGCGCGAGAATCCGGACGACCGCCGCGGGCTCGTGGGCTGCCTGCTCGTGGTCAAGGTGGCGGGCGCGGCGGCCGAACAGGGCCGTTCGCTTGACGAGTGCGCCGCCATCGCGGAGCGCATGGAACGCAACATGGCCACGCTGGCCGTGGCCATCAGCGGCGCGACACACCCGAGCACGGGTGACGTCATTGCGGAGATTCCCGAGGGGGTCATGGTCGTGGGCATGGGCCAGCACGGCGAGGCGGGCGGCGGCACGCAGCCGATCAAGACGGCCAACGAGACGGCGGACATCATGCTGCCGGTGCTGCTGGACGACCTCAAGGTCAAGGCCGGTGAGGAAGTGCTCGTGATGCTGAACGGCGTCGGGGCAACCACGCAGATGGAGCTGTACCTGGTCCTGCGCCGGGTGCGGCAGATTCTCGACGATAAGAAGATTACGCTGGCGCGCTGCCTGGTAGGCGAATTCCTCACCGTACAGGAAATGGGCGGTTTCCAGATGTGCGTGGCACGGCTCGACGATGAACTCAAGGCGTTGTGGGATGCTCCGTGCAGTAGCCCGGCGCTGACAATCGGCTGAGCACGCGGGAACACGGAACCATGAGGGAACCCATACGGCGTGACGGTCTCGCGGCAATGCTGCGCGGCGCCGCGGCGGCCATCCGCGAAAACCATGAATGGCTGTCAAAGCTCGATTCGGTCGGCGGCGACGGCGATCACGGCACGACGATGGTCCGCGCCATGGGTCACCTGGAAAAGGCCGTCGATGCCGCCTCAGGCGACATGGCCGCGCTGCTGCATGATGTCGGCTGGGCGATCCTCGGCGTGGACGGCGGCGCGACGGGCCCCCTGCTCGGCACGCTGTTCATGGGGCTGTCGGAAGGCGTCGCCGGCAGGGAAGCGCTGGACGCGCCCGTGCTCGCGGGAGCCTTTGCGGGCGCGCTGGCCAAGGTGCGCGCACAGACCAAGGCGCAGCCCGGCGACAAGACGATGATCGATGCCCTGTTTCCGGCGGTCGAGGCCATGAACCGCGCCGCCGCGACCGGCGCTGGGGTCTTGGCAGTGCTGGAAAGCGGCGCGGCGGCGGCGGAACAGGGCGCGGCGGCGACCAGGGACATGCAGGCGCGTTTTGGCCGCGCGAGAAACATCAAGGAAAAGAGTATCGGGACGCAGGACCCCGGCGCGACGTCGGTGTTCCTGCTGTTTCAAGGATTCGCGAAAGGAATACGTAGTCATGCCTGATGCAGACAAATCTTCCGGCGGTGAAGAGAAGAACTTCGGAATCGGCATCCCCATGGAGACGCCCGGCTTCTATTTGAAAGGGTCGGCGCACCTCTACTGGGGCATGAAGAACCGGCTCTCGCAGATCTTCAATCCGCGGAGCGGCCGCACGGTGATGCTTGCGTTCGACCACGGCTACATCATGGGACCGACGACCGGGCTCGAACGGATCGACCTTGTCGTGCCCCCGCTCATCCCGCACGTCGATTGCCTCATGTGCACACGCGGCGCGCTGCGCGCCTGCATCAGCCCCGAAGTGCGCAAGCCGGTGGTCATGCGGTGCAGCACGGGCGCGACCGTGCTCAAGGATCTCAGCAACGAGGTGATCGGCGTGTCCGTCGAGGAAGCGCTGGCGCTCAACGCGGCGGCGATCACGACGCAGGCATGCATCGGCGCGGACTACGAAAAAGAAACGCTGGCCAACATGTCGTACCTCATCAACGAAGGCAACCGCTATGGCCTGCCCACGCTGGGCGTCACCGCCGTGGGCAAGGAGATGGTGCGCGACGCCCGTTATCTCGGGCTGGCTTGCCGCGTCATCGCTGAGTTGGGCGTGCATTTCGTCAAGACCTATTATTGCGAACCCGGCTTCGACGAAGTCGTCGCGGGCTGCCCGGTGCCCGTGGTCATCGCGGGCGGCAAGAAATTGCCCGAACTCGACGCGCTCAAGATGGCCTGCAAGGCAGTCGACCAGGGCGCGCTCGGCGTTGACATGGGCCGCAATATCTTCGGTGCGGAAGACCCCGTGGCCATGGCGCAGGCCGTGGGAGTGGTAGTGCATGAGCTGGAGAAACCGGACAAGGCGTTCCAGCTCTACAATGACCTGAAGAAGAAACAATCGCGCTCGCGAACGCGATAACAGAAGGAATCGACACGATGGAAATCAGCAGAAGAACGGTGCTGGGCAGCCTGATCGCGGGCGCCGCCGGGTCCACGATGCTCGGCGCGGCAAGCGCAGCGGAACAGAAAGGGTCGGCCGTGAAGACATACCAGAACGCGGATTTCTACAACGTGGACGGAACGTTCAATGTCGCGGCGGCCAAGCAGGCCTACTTCGACATGATGAACCGGTTCGGATATCCCATCCTGGACCGGCTCCGCACGGAGGAGTTCTGGGCCGTCGATTTTGGGCTGGGCAAGTTCACGGAAGTGGGCATGGCGGGTATTTTCTGGGTCAACAGCAAGGAAGCGAACTATTTCGGCCACGAAATCTACCTGCTGCCGGGCCAGATGATCCCCGAACACCGGCATGTACGCACGCCGGAAGCCGAGCCGAAGATGGAAGCGTGGATGCCGCGGCACGGCTGGGTGTACATCTACGGCGAGGGCGAGCCCACGCCCGGCGTCGAGGCGCGCATCCCCGAATCGCACAAAGAGTGCGCGGTCGCGCGCACGGAGAAGAAACTGCTCCCGGGCGAGGTGGGTTCCCTGGCCAGTGCGGAAACATGGCACTGGATGCTCGCGGGCCCCGAGGGCGCGATCGTCACCGAATACGCCACGTATCACGACGGCGGCGCGTTACGCTTCAGCCATCCGCAGGTTAAGATGTAGGACAACACGGGTCCTGTTTGACCCAGAGGACCCATTTCAGCCGTGGTTACGGTTCTGACGGCATACACGGAGCGCGAATTATGGTTAGGCGTTTCAGTGCTCTCCTGCTCGTGACAAGCGCGGTGCTGGCGGCGGCGCCGGCCACCGCGGACGCGGCCAACGACCTGTACCGGCGCGAGAACACGTGGCAGGAGACCATGCGCGCGGCGCGGGCCGCGTATCAGAGATGGCAAACGGAGCAAACCGGCGGCGCGGTGGTCGAATTTGGCCCGTTGTATGTCACAGAACCCCTGCGTTCGTCTGCATTTTCTAAAGTGCTGTTTCCGGAGAAGGCGGTGCGGATAAACGCCGAGATGCCGGACGGAAGACGCGCCTGGAATGTCCGTTTCGATCTCACGGATGGAGAGGTTCACAGCCTTCCGAGCGACGCGCCGTCGGCCACTTACCTCACGCGCGTCATCACCGCGAGCGCGCCCACGGCACTGAACGTGGGCCTGGGCAGCGACGACGGGCTCGAAGTCTGGCTCAACGGAGAGAAGATTCTCTCGCGGGAAATCCTGCGCACCGCCGCGCCGAATCAGGATGTGCTGGAACTGCCGCTCCAGGCAGGCGAAAACCGCCTGATGTTGAAAATCTACAACGCCGCAGGCGGGTGTGGCTTCTATTTCTCACTGCTGAATGACCCTGCGGCCGGACTCTGGCGCCGGATTCAAGAGGATTTCCCGGTTGAGACCGGCTGGATGCTTCAGGACAACCCCGGCGGCTCGCTTCTGGCCTGGTTCACGCTGCCCGACAACGTCGACATGCAGAAGCGAATGATCGCGCGCGTCCTCGACCCCGCGGGTGACGCGGCGGAACCGTTGCGGTCGCGGCGGTCTGCCCTGGACGCCGCCGCCGCCGAGGATACGCGCTGGCTCGACCTGTACGTCGACGCCTGCCGGATCCGCCAAGCTGTGGCAAAACTGGCGCGTGTTGATCTCGCCGCGCTTCGCCGCGCTATCGACGATTTGGCGCGCTCGTTCCCGGACCAGTACACCCGAGCAGACGAATTCCTGGCCCGCGTTGCGGCCGCGGAACAACAGCTCCCAGCCATACAACGCGCAGTGGCCGAAGCGGCGCCCGATGCGCTGGTCGACGGCGTCCTCGCAATTCAATACGAAGCGCTGCTGGCCAATCCGCTGCTCGATTTCGACCGGCTGCTGCTGGTCAAACGGAGCGAAAGCGCAATGGGTCTGCCGCAGAACTGGCAGGGCAATTGCGCAATTCCCACACGCGGTTACGATAACGAAATCGCCGTCATGTCGCCGTTGCGCCCGGACGCGCCGCTGTCGACCTTCTACCGCCCGCAGGACGGCGCGTTCGTGGGCGACGTAGACCTGAGCCCCGAGGCGGACCGCATGTTGTTTTCGATGCCGGGCAGCCACGGCCGCTGGCAAATATGGGAGATTCGCGCTGACGGCACCGGGCTGCGCCAGGCGACCCCCGGCGAAGAACCCGACGTCGACAACTACGATGCCTGCTACCTGCCGGACGGGCGCATCACCTTTGCGTCCACCTGCTGTTTTCAGGGCATACCCTGCGTCGGTGGCGGAAACACGGTCGCCAACCTCTGCCGCATGGACGCGGACGGCTCGAACATGCGGCAGCTCTGCTTCGATCAGGATCATAACTGGTGCCCGACCGTGCTCAACAATGGGCGCGTGATGTACAGCCGCTGGGAGTATTCCGACACGCCGCACTATTTCAGCCGGCTGCTCTTCAGCATGAACCCGGACGGCACAAACCAATGCGAGTACTACGGCAGCAATTCGTACTGGCCCAATTCGATCTTCTACGCGCGTCCGCTGCCCGGTTATCCCTCGGCGGTCGTCGCCATCATCTCAGGTCATCACGGCGTGGCGCGCATGGGTGAACTCGTCGTGTTTGACCCTGCAAAGAGCCGTTTCGAAGGCGACGGCGTCGTGCAACGCATTCCGGGTCACGGCAAGAAGGTCGAGCCGGTGATCATGGATACCCTGGTGGACGCCGTCTGGCCGAAGTTCCTGCACCCCTATCCACTTAGCGACAAATACTTCCTCGTCTCGTGCAAGCCCAATCCGGAAGAGCCGTGGGGCATCTATCTGGTGGATGTGTTTGACAACATGCTCCTGCTCCGCGAGGAACCCGGCTACGCGTTGCTGGAACCGCTGCCGTTCCGCGAATCCCCGAAAGCGCCGGTCATCCCTGACAAGGTGCGTCTCGACAATCCCGAGGCCACAGTCTATTTGTCTGACGTCTATCGGGGCGAGGGTCTGCGCGGCGTGCCGCGCGGCACGGTCAAGGCGCTGCGCGTCTACGAGTTCCATTACACCTACCCGCAGATGGGCGGCCACATCAATATTGGCGTGGAAGGCCCGTGGGACGTCCATCGGATTCTCGGCACTGTTCCCGTTCACGAAGACGGGTCCGCCTACTTCAAGATTCCCGCCAACACGCCGGTCGCCGTGCAGCCGCTCGACGCGAAGGGCCGCGCCGTGCAGGTCATGCGCAGCTGGTTTGTCGGCATGCCCGGCGAGGCGGTCTCGTGTGTCGGCTGCCATGAGAAGCAGAACATGACGCCAACCCTGGCGCCCGCGCTTGCCGCGCGGCGCGCGCCCGTGGCCATCGAACCGTGGAAAGGGCCCGCGCGCGGGTTCAGCTTCAAGCGCGAGGTGCAACCGGTGCTCGACAGACTCTGTGTCGGCTGCCATGACGGGCGCGACGAAGCGGACGGTCACGCGCCGCCGGATTTCACTCGCAAGGACAAGAATGGCTGGGGCAACTTCACGTTTTCGTATCTGGTGCTGCACCCATACGTGCGGCGGCCCGGCCCGGAAAGCGATTATCACCTGCAGAAACCGGCCGAATTCAGCGCAACGACCAGCGAACTCATCCAGATGCTGGAGAAAGGACACTACGGCGTCGCGCTCGACGAGGACGCATGGGACCGCCTCTACACGTGGATCGATCTCAACGTTCCGGATCACGGTTCCTGGCGCGAACACCGCGACATCCCTTCCGGATTCGATGCGCGGCGCAGAGAGATGCGCGCGAAATACGCCTGCAGCACGGAAGACCCCGAACTGGAACCGGCGTCTTACAGCGAACCGGTGCCGTTTGTGCAGCCGCAGTCGCCGCCGGAGGTGGTACAGGCCGCGGTACTGTGTGACGGCTGGCCCATGAGCACCGCGGACGCCGCCGCGAAACAGCAGGCGGCGGGACCCGCGCGCCGCACCCTGGACCTGGGCAACGGCGTGACCCTGGACCTGGCCTTGATTCCCGCGGGCGAATTCGTCATGGGCGGGAACGACGGCGATCTCGACGAGCGGCCCGCGGCAGCCGTGATTATCGATGAGCCGTTCTGGATGGGCGTCGTGGAAGTCACGAACGCCCAGTACCAGCAATTCGACCCCGCGCACGACAACGGATTCATTGACCAGCAGAACAAGGACCATACGACGCCCGGCTATTCCGTGCAGGACCCGTCCATGCCGGCAATACGCGTTTCGTGGAACGAGGCCATGGCGTTTTGCCGCTGGTTGTCCGAACGCATCGGCGAACCGTGCACGTTGCCCGCCGAGGCGCAATGGGAATGGGCCTGCCGCGCCGGTTCCGCCGATCCGTTCTGGTACGGCACGCTTGACACCGATTTTTCCGCCTGCGCCAACCTTGCCGACCTCTCGATCCGGCGGCTGGCGGTCGCGGGCATCAACCCGCAACCGATCGAGAATCCTTCGCCCTACGAAGACTTCCTGCCGAAGGACCCGCGTTTCGACGACGGTGAACGCATCATGACTACCGTCGGCAAGTACCAGCCGAACGGCTGGGGCCTCTACGACATGCACGGCAATGCCGCCGAATGGACGCTGTCCGCCTATCGCGCGTACCCCTACGCGGACAACGATGGGCGCAACGACCCGGCCGCCGAAGGCCGCAGGGTTGTGCGCGGCGGCTCGTGGTTCGACCGCCCCAAGCGCGCGCGCGCGGGTTTCCGCCTCGCGTACGAGCCTTGGCAACCCGTGTACAACGTCGGGTTCCGCGTCGTGCTGCCCTTGGCGGGCGCGGGCCGATTGGTGGCCGGCCGGTAGCGGATATATCGGCGTATCACGAACAGAGAGGCCATATGCGGTTCCCTTGCTCGTGTGCGAGCTACGGCCCGATTTGACGTTTTCGTGTACATCAGATATTTTTGAACCAAGCCCCTTCAAGTCATTAGATAACGGCAAGTTCAGTTGGTGCTCACGCGAAGCCGGAAATGAAGCCTTTACGAGTTCATATAGACACTCCCGTATTCGGCGGATACTTCGACCAGGAATTCGAGAGGGATTCCATCGCATTTCTTGGAATCGTACGCGGGAAGACAATTCTCCCCGTGGTCTCCGAAATGGTCATGAATGAGGCGGCTCGTGCGCCGGGTCGCGGACAGGAATTGCCCGCGTCTATCGTCCGCGATGACGCGGAGGTGCTGCTTGCTGCGCAGGCGGCAATTGAACTGCAGGAAGCATACCTGAAAAGCGCGAGCCTGACACGAAAGTGGGAAAGTGACGCGATGCACATGGTGTTTGGCACGATTGACCGTACTGATGCAATTGTCTCATAGAACTTCAAACACCTCGTGGACCCTAGGAAAGTGCGCGAATGTAACGGCGTCAATCTATCCACGGGATATGGCCTGATTGCCATCTTATCCCCGGCTGACATTGTACGTTTTGTGGAGCCAGGAAGATGAGTACTACGCGGAGGCAACGAGACTACCTGGATTGTATCGCGAAGAAGTGGGAAATACGGCTTTCCATTTCGACGGAAACGCGAATCCAAGAAGTGACTCTCGATAAGACCGGCTGAAAGCCTTGAGGCGTTTCGTTGCCAACACTGTTGAAAGGGGCCACTTGCCACACGCTCTTACCATCGAACTCGGCGTAAAGGCCGATCCCATTGAGTACCGCTATTCGTATCCGTGGCTGTTCCGCATTCTGGCGGACGAGGGGATTCGCCATCTTCAGTTGGGCACGTTCTTTGAGCTCTATCAACTGCCGGATGCGTATTTTTCAGCCTTGCGCGAACAGGCGGCCGCTTACGGCGTCTCGGTCACGAGTTGTTTCACGGCGCACCGCGAACTGGGCGGCTTCTACCGCTGCGAACCGGGTTGGGAGGCCGTCGCGCGGCGCAATTACGAGCGTTTCATCGAAGTGGGCGCGCTTGTCGGCGCGCGCAGCGTCGGCTCGAACCCGGGCGCCGTTTCGCGCGACCGTTTCGAGACGAAGGCCGAGGGCAACGCCTGTTATCTGCGCAACATGAAGGGACTCATGGCCTACGCGCACGAGAGAGGCCTCGAACGGCTGTGCATCGAGCCGATGTCGGCTCTCTCGGAACCGCCCACGCTGCCGGACGAAATCCAAGCGATGGCGGAGGAACTGATGGCGCATCACCGCGCCACACCGGGCACAGTGCCCATCGGCTACTGCGCGGACGTGTCGCACGGCTACGCGGACCGCGAAGGCGTTGTGCGGTTTTCGCATCTGGAACTTCTCGAAGCCACGGTCCCGTGGCTCACGGAGCTTCATCTCAAGAATACGGACGCGTTGTTCAACAGCACCTTCGGTTTCAGCGATGAAGAACGCGCGCGCGGCATCGTCGATCTGCGCGCGGTGCGCGACCTGTTGCACGCGAAGACCGATGTGCTGCCCGCGGACCGCATCGTCGCGTATCTCGAACTGGGCGGGCCCAAGATGGGCCGGGACTATAGCGATTACCGTCTGGAAGAGCAGTTGCGGGCGTCCATCCGCCACGCAAAGGAAGTGTTTGCCGAAGCGCCCGGGACGCGCGCGCCGCGCCGGCCGGTATATGCCTCCATCGCGCCGGTCCAGATAGCGCCGTCGCTCATGTGCGCCGACCTGTGCCGGTTGGAGGAGTCGGCGCAGCAGTTGGAAAGACTCGGTGCGGACTGGCTTCACTTGGACATCATGGACGCGGTGTTCACCCCCAACATGCCGCTAGGCCTTGAAACACTCAAGCAATTGCGCTCGCGCACGCGCCTGCCCTATGACGCGCACCTGATGGTCAACGACCCGGACTTCTTCGTCCGGCAGATGGCGGATACCGGCGCGACCGCAGTATCGATTCAGGTGGAGGCAGCGCCGCACCTCGACCGCAGTCTGTACCTGGTCCGCGACCTCGGCATGCTGGCGGGCGCGGCGCTCAACCCGGGCACCCCTCTGAACGTGCTGGAATACGTGCTGCACCGGCTGGATTTCGTGCTGCTCATGACGGTCAACCCCGGCTTCGCCGGTCAGGCGTTGGTCGCCAACGGCATACGCAAGATCGCCGAGTGCCGCGCCTATCTGAACGAGCACGGCCTCGCCATACCGATCGCAGTGGACGGCAACGTCAGCTTCGAACACATTCCCGAGATGGTTGCGGCGGGCGCGGATATGCTCGTGGCCGGATCGAGCAGCGTCTTCCATCGCGGCGGAAGCATCGAGTCCAACTTTGCTCGCACGCGCCAAGCCGCGGCTGAAGGCCTGGCGCGCCGGCGGCGCGCGCAGGCCTGACCCGCGCACGGACTCCCGGCGGAACGGCACCGGCAGAGCCCTCGCAGGCACGCAGTTGTCAATCGTCTCCCCCATCGTCATCGTCAAGCCGGTGGTCAAAACCGTCCTCCGGCGTCTGGATGTGGCACACGGCACATTTGTTGACAGGACCGGCGTGTCCCTGGATCATCAGCGCCTGGACATTGTCCTGCGGATTGACCGTGGGCGTGATAGCATGCGGGCTGCCATGGCACACGGCACATTCAATGCCGTGATGGCCTTTCGACTGACGGAACAGCTTGCCGGGCTGCTCGAACTCGAAGCCCGCGCGCACGTGACAACCGCCGCAGCGCGGTTCATCCGCCCAGGGCTGGCGGGCCGGGTCGCCTACTTCCGCCATCGAGCCGTGGCAATCTTCACAGTGAATGCCGCGAGCGAAATGAACGTCGCGCTGGCATTGCGTCCGGAACCCCGGGTGGCATGCGTAGCATTGATTCTCCAGGTTTGCCTGCGCCATGCGCGGCGCATGCGCGGAGTGCATGGAACTGGACAAGGACGGCACACCGGGTTCCCCGCCCAGACCAAGAGGCGGCTGGGCGTGGCACGCCCCGCATGCCACCGGCTTGCTCCATTCGAGCTGTGTGCCGTGCAGGCGGTCATGGTCGCGCAGGATATCGGTGGCGGGCGAATCCCCCTGACCGCCGTGGCAGATGTTGCAGCTGATTTCCCAGGACACCGGAACAACAGTCTCTGTCCGGGCAACGGTCTTGCCCGACTGCGAGACTGTGATCTCCGCCAACGGATAGGGGTCGAGCTGGCCTGCGTCATTCAGTGGCGTGACCGGAATGCCGGTGACCTCCCAGTGTTTCTCGGCCGCAACCGGCGTCATGGAGCCCGCAAGCCCGTTGCCGGTCAGGCCAATGTCGGGCGGCAATGAGACTCCGAACAACCGGGGCGCGTACTGCCAGAAATTGGTTTTTGAAACGGAGGTCGTGTTGGACGGGATACGGTAATGCACCGTCATGTCTTCGGTCATGGGCTCCGGACTGCTTCCGCGCCGGATGACCTGCACATGCACGGTGTTATACGGAGGCAGGATCATGAACTCGGAGAAGTCCTCGTTCATGCAGTGCATGCCGAGGTCGTTGTATCCGAAGACAACCAGGTTTCCAAGCGTTATGGTGTAGACGGCGGATGCCGTCGCCGTCTGGCCTGCGTTCACTTGCACGGCAACGGGCACGGGAGATGTCCAGCCTCCGACCGTTTTGAAGCCCACCGTGTGCGCGCCAGGCGCGATTCCTAGCATAACGAAACCGCTCGCCTGCCACGCGCCTCCGTCCAACTGCCACGAGGCGCCTTCGTCTCGGGCGGGCGAAGGTTCAATGCTCACTCTTAGGGCCCCGGTGGTTGGAGCGGGGGTGTAGGCACCCGTGATCACCTTCGTTTCGCCCGCAACGACCACGGCTTTCGTCGCAGGCGGGCGCGTCCAGCCGGCCACATTCCGGTAGGATACGGTATGCGTTCCTGGAGTAGTCCGCACTGCGGTAGCGCCGCTCAACCGCCAGACCCCGCCGTCCAGCCGCCACCGTGCGCCTGCGGCAGCCGCGCCTTCGGGCTGGAGATACACTTTCAAGGCGCCGTAGGCAGCGCCCTGAACAGAGACATCACCCGGGGAAGCCGAAAGACCGGCTGAAACCGGGTTTGCCATGCAAAGACAGGAGTAACAAAAAAGCGTTAGCGCAAGAATTCCTTCACGCCGCCTCAGTCTCGACATAATTAGGACGTCCTTTCTTGCCCAAACCTGTGTACGCCGAACATTCCACCCGCATCCCCGTGCCCGGGGTACTGCCCGAAGCACTCTCCAAGACCTCATGTCTTAAGGAAGTCTCCGCGACCAACTTCCTCGCGGGGCCAGGAGCGCCATAGCCCCAATTGAGACCTCGGTCCAGCCGGCATGAGGCAATTCAGGACCAAATCACAATGGAGGAGAACATCCGGAATAGAACGGCCTATTCCGCTGCACGATTGGAGCTTCTGACACGGCTGCGGATTTCTCCAATAAGCACTCAAAATGATGGGGATTCCCGCGCGGCCACGCGTCGCTTGCTTTTTGCATAGACTCGAGCCATCTGCGATAATCGGTGCCTCCGAAGTGGGACAAGGTCGCTCCGATTCCGCATACGCCTAAACGCAAGATGGATGTATCCCGATGGAAATCGTAGGTCTCGCGCCAATTGACATCGTCATTATCGGCATGTACATGCTGGGTTCGGTGCTGCTCGGCCTCTTCTGCACGAAGTACGTGGGCGGCGCGGACGACTTCTTCATATCGGGCAAGGCGCTTCCGTTCTGGGCGATCGGCTTCTCGATTGTGGTGAGCGATATCGGCGCGGTGGATTTCGTGGCCGTGGCGGGCGCGGCGTATACGAACGGCGTTTCGGCGGCGAACTTCGATTGGATGGGCTCGATGCCCGCCATGGTTTTCGCCGCGTTCGTGTTCGTGCCCTATTTCTGGCGGTCCGGCGTGTTCACCATTCCCGAATTTCTGGGGCGCCGGTACAACTCGGCCGTGCAGTTTCTCAACGGTTTCATCTGGGCGGTCGTGCTGCTCATCATGCTTGCGGTCATGCTGTGGGTCACGGCGGATAAGCTGATGTACACCGTGCTCGGCTGGGACCCCATGTGGGCATTGTGGCTTATGGCGCTTGTAACCGGGCTCTACACGTTTTCGGGCGGCCTGACTGCCGTTGTCTTCACCGACGTGGTCCAGCTCGTGGTGATGTACGTCGGCGGCCTCGGTCTGCTCGCCGTCTCGCTGTGGGAAGTGGGCGGCTGGACTTCATTGCGTGAGAAGATCCTCGCGATGGGGCCCGAGTACCAGAACCACTTCACGATTCTGCTGCCGCATGACACAACCGGCCCCTTCCCGTGGACGGGAATCGTATTCGGTCTGGGCATCGTGCTTGCCATCGCGTACATGAGCGGCAATCAGGTGATCGTGCAGCGCACGCTCGGCGCGCGCACCGAGTGGGACGCCAAGGGCGGCATGCTGCTTGGCGGATTCCTGAAATCGTTCATTCCGCTCATGGTGGCATTGCCGGGCTTGTGCGCGCTGGTTCTCATTCCCAATCTCGAAAACGCCGACCGCGCCGTGCCGGAGATGATCCGGCTGCTCCTGCCCGCGGGTTTGCGCGGGTTGATGTTCGCGGCGCTGTTCGCGGCGCTGATGTCCAGCATCTCGGGCACGCTCAACTCTTCAACGACCATTTTCGTCACGGACCTCTACGGCCAAGTGCGGCGCTGGATGGGATTGAAGCCTATCTCGGAACGCCAGGGGCTGAACCTCGGCCGGTTCTTCACGGCCGCATTCATTCTCCTCTCAGCCATCCTCGCCAAACCCATCGGCGACAATGAGAGCATCTACGTTTTCATCCAGACGGTCCTGTCTCTGTTCCAGGGGCCCACGCTTGCCATCCTGCTGCTGGGTATCATCTGGCCCCGCGCCACCGGCTGGGGTGGATTCGCCGGGCTATCCCTTGGCGTCATCTTCTGCTTCGTGCTGAAGTACACGCCGGGGCTGTTCCCCTCAGACGACCCGTTCCTCTTCGTGGCGTGGTGGTCGTTCGTGTTCAGCATTCTTGTTACCATCGTTGTGAGCCTGATGACGCCGCGCGAGCCGGACGACAAACTGCGCGGGCTGGTCTGGAGTTCCGTTGTGCATGACGATGATGCCCAGGCGGCCCTTCAGGAAAGGATTACACGATAATGGAAGAAAGTCTCAACGCATTCTGTGAAACGGTCTTCTATCCGGTGCTCCACCCGATTTTTGAGCCGTTCAACACGTTCCTCAGCAGTTTCTACCAGCCCTACGCGACCATTTGCGGCGTCGGCCTGTTCGTTCTGGCCATGATTTGGGTCGGCGTCATTCTCCACGAACCCTACGTGAACCGCGGACGGCCGGTGAAGTCGGTCTGGACCGATTTGCGGCTCTGGACCGTCATATCCATGCTGCCCCATGTTTTCGTTTACTTCTACTTTTATTAGGAATGCGTCATGAGCGAAATATTCGATAGGGAATCTCAGAAGAAAAAGACGGAAGACTTCGGGAAGCGCGACGCCGAAACCTACATGGCCATAGGCATTTTCATTATGGCGGTAGGCATTCCCGTGCTGCTCGGCACCATGTGGGCGCTTGACCGGCCCCATGCCGCGGTTGTGAACGCCATTTGCGGCGCGGTGCTCTGTCTCATTGGCGCAGGATGTATCGGTTACGGATGGCTGCTGCACCGGCGTCAAAAACAGCGGGCATAACGCTGACCGCCCTTCCCGCGCGCATCGACGCGCAATCCGCCGCGCGCGGTTTCACGCGGCCTCGCTGGGGCAATCTCTTTGGCCTGCTTGCGCATCGCGGCATTCTCCCCCCAAAACACGGGCAAGAACCGGGCGCGCTACCGCGCCTCGAACGCGTATGGATGCCCGCCTACGCCATCCTGGTCGCGCTTGTTTCGCGCCGGGGACCGGGCACGGCCTGGGTCTCGGTGGACGCCTGTTCGAGCGCCTTCGCGCTCTTTGAACGCGTGGACGAGTTGAGGGATGCGGAGGTGCGCGAAGCGTATTTCCCCCCAAGGCTGACTGAGGATGCCGCCGTGCAGGCGGGCCGCCAAGGCCTGCTGCAATATATCCTGCGGCGGCGCGGCCAGGGCGACAAGCCGGTGGTCGAGTCGGTGCGGGAAGTCCGCCTCTACTATGCTCCGGTGTGGGTGCTGTATTATCGGCGCTTCCGCCGTTACCTTGACGTGGGTATTCTCGACGGCTACACGGGCGGGCCGATGGGTTCGCGCGCGAAACAGGCCGTTCTGAACGCCATGATCGCCGAACGCCGCGCACGTCTATCCGGCGAGGACGCCGCGCGCGGCGCGCGCGCGCAGGGAGAGTAGCGCAGGTGCAGCAACAGCAGCGCGAGCCGACGCTCGCCGAATCGTTCGGCGGACGCCTTTCCTGGCGGCACCCCGCCGTCCGCGCGGCTGTCCTTACATTCGGCGGCTACGGCAGCATGCAAGTACTGCGATTCGCCAGCAATCTGGTCCTGACGCGGCTGCTCCTGCCCGAGGCCTTCGGCGTGATGGTGCTCGTCAACCTGGTCATCTATGGCTTGCACATGTTTTCCGACATCGGATTGGGGCCCAGCGTGGTACAGAATCCGCGCGGCGAAGAAACGGCGTTCCTGTGGACGGCGTGGACCGTCAACATCCTCAAGAACATGGGGCTCTGGTGCGTCGCGTGCGCATTGAGCTGGCCGCTGGCCCGCCTTTATCGCGAGCCGCAACTGGCGTCGGTGCTGCCAGTCGTGGCGATCAACCTCATCCTCGAGGCGGCGGTATCCGCCAAGACGGGGGTGCTGCGCCGGCGCCTGGAACTTGGCAGGCTCGTTCTTCTCGAACTCTCGACCTATGCGCTCTCCGTGGCCATCATGATTGCCGTGGCGTCGGTGTTCCCCAGCGTCTGGGCGCTGGCGATCGGCTCACTGGCCGG
>JAGMZX010000017.1:0-29149 GCA_018005585.1 Candidatus Hydrogenedentota bacterium
TCCGCCATTGTGCGCGGCCGTGAGGTTTCCGGGCCTGAATGTCACATGCGTGGGAGAATGATCTCAGGGACGGGCCGCCGTGGCACTGTTTGTGGTTGGCGCAGCCCTTTGTTGCCCGGGTATGATGCGCAAAGACCGGGTGCCCCGGTGAGGTCATCCTTCGCGGTCTATCCCTGAAATTCCAAGTGAAGGTGATTGCATGAGCGGGATGCAGTTCTGTTCCGCGTTTTTGCGCGCGGGGCTTTTCGCGACAGCGCTGGCGGGCATGGCGGTTGCCGTTCCCGCTCAGGCCGCGGGCGCGGATGGGGCGGTGTGGCGCGACCTGGCCGCGCCGGACACGCCCCGTCTCGTCGAAGCCGAGACCCTGTCGCTCGCGTTCGGGTCCGAGGCGTCGTACGCGGCGCTGGGCCGCGGCTGGCGCGACGAGACGCGCGGCAACCTGCTGCAGCGGTGGACGGACAGCCTGTATGCCGCCTCGACCGCGGCCGAACTGCGCCTGACCGTGCTCGAGCCGCGCGGCCTCGTGCTGCGCCTGGAGATGCAGCCGTTCCCGCCCGCGGCCCTGGCGGGGTCGAAACTGCCGCCGCAGGAAGTGACGGTCGTCTGGAACCGGACCAGGCTGGGCGCCTGCCGCTTCGGCGCGGGCGCGCCGGATGTCTTCCAGCGCTTCGAGTTCGGCGTGCCCGCGGCCGCGCAGACCGCCGGGGCCAACACGCTGACGTTTCTGAGCAGTTACGCGGTGTGCCCCGAGGAAGCGCGGGGGAACACGCCGATGACGGCCGTGTCCCGGCGCGCCTTTGCCCTCAAATCCGTGGACTTGCTGGATAAAGAGGGCGGCGCTGGCGCGCCGGAACGGCCCGGCGATGTTGCCCGCTTCGAGAACGGGCAGATCGCGCAGGCCGGCGGAAGCCGCATCCGTTTGCCGTTGCGCCTGCCGGAGCAGGCGGCGTGCCGCTTCGTGCTGGACGGCGTTACGGCGCAGGGCGGCGGCGTGTCGTGCCGGGCGTCGTTGCGCGCCGATTCGCAGACCGGGCCGGTCGAGCACGAAATGCTCCCGTGGACGGAGGCGGGCGCCGCCGCTGCCGAACCTATTGTGCACGATTGCGGGGCCTATGCGGGGCAGGTGGTGGAAATCGTATTGGAGGCGCGCCGCGGCGCGCCGGGCGCGGGCGTCCTGTGGGAGGCGCCGCGGATGGTGGCGGACCCGGCCCCCGCCGCGGCGGACGCGCCGGCGGTCAGCCCCGCCGCGCCGTTCTCGAACGTGGTCGTCGTCGTGCTCGATGCGTTGCGCGCGGACGCGATGGGCTGCTACGGCTACCACCGCGACACGACGCCTTTCCTGGACAAACTGGCCGCGGAGGGTGTGCTGTTCGAGCGCGCTTATGCCGCGGTTACGTATACGTATGCTTCGACCTGGAGCCTGTTCACGGGCCAATACGCCTTTCAGCACGGGGCCTGGGGGCAAGGCACGGTCCCGGCGGCACCGACGCTGGCGGAATGCCTGCAAGGCGCGGGCATCGTGACGGGCCTGGTGACGGCGAACCCGAACGTGACCGAACGGACAGGGCACGGCCGCGGTTTCGCCGCCGTGTTCGATGCGTTCGACGAGCCCTCCAGCGTGAACCTGCCGGACACCGCGGCCCCGGCCACGCGGCAGGCAGTCGAATTCCTGCGCGCGCATGTGAATGAGCGGTTCTTTCTGTATGTGCATCACCGGCGTCCCCACGCGCCGCACCGCGCCCCGGACGGCCTCTACCACACATTCACCACCGACCCGGCGAGACGCCTGGAGGGGTATGATTGGACCGCGCGCGGCCCGGTCACGGCCGACGGCGAGGACCTGGATTCGGAGGAGACGCTCGAACTGCGCGCCCGGTACGACGAGAACGTGCGCGCCGCGGACCGGGATGTCGAGTGGCTCTATGGCGTGCTGCAGAAACAGGGTCTGGCGGAGAACACGCTGTTCATCGTGACCGCGGACCACGGGGACGCCTTCGGCGAGCATGACGGGCTTTTCGGGCACGGCAACGGGGTCTACGAAACGCAGGCGCATATCCCGCTTATCCTATACGGTAAGGGCGTCACGGAACTGTGGCCCAAACGATGCACTGCGCTCTACAACACCGTAGACCTGTTGCCGACCGTGTGCGCGCTGATGGGCGTGGCGCCGCCGGCCGCGATTGCGGGCGAAAACCTGCTGGTCAAGGCGGCGCGGCCCGTGGCCGAGGGCGTGCCCGTCTGTTCGCAGGCGGCCGCGGCCGCGGGCGGATTCAACGTGGACGACTCGAACCGCGTCGAGGCGTTTCTGTGGCCGCGCTACAAACTGATCCGCGACGCCATGATGACGCGGGTCGACGTGTACGACCTCGACGCGGACCCGGGCGAGCAGTGCAACCTCGCGCGGGCGTTTCCCGTGCTGACGGACTACCTGCGCGCCCTGGCCGAAGCCTGGAAGGCCGCTCAAACGCAAAAAGCCGGGGCCCCGCCCGCCACCAGGCCGTTCGAACAGACCCCGGAGGACCACGAACGCTTCGAGGCGCTCGGGTATCTATGACGGAACGGCCCCGCGCGCCCTTGGCGCAAGGGCCCTGGCGCGCGGCCGCAAGAGTTCCGGAGCGGGACATTGCTGATTCGGGCCGCGGATTTCAGGCGGGGGCGGCCATCGCGCGCGGGCGTACGGCGATCTCCGGCGCAAAGAACTGCTCGCCGGTCTCTTCGCGAACCCGCGCCGGCGTGTGCCCGATGACGCGGAACCTTTTCGCCTGCCCCGGCGTACAGGCGGCCGTTGTCTCCCCGAACGGCCTACGCATGCGGACGGGTCTCCTGGAGCGTGTCGAGCTGGACGGCGCCGAATTGTTCCTCGCAGAGGTCGCGGTAAGCGCCTGGGGCGCGGATGAGTTCGTGGTGCGCGCCTTCCTGGACGATGCGGCCTTCGTCGAGCACGACGACGCGGTCGCAACCGATGACGGTGGAGAGGCGGTGCGCGATGACGAGGGTGGTGCGGCCGCGCATAAGCCGTTCGAGCGCGTCCTGAATGATCGCCTCGGCGTGGGAGTCGAGGCTCGACGTGGCCTCGTCGAGGATGAGGATGCGCGGGTTGCGCAGGAACGCGCGGGCGATGCTCAGCCGCTGTTTCTGGCCGCCGCTGAGGGTGACGCCGCGCTCGCCGATGACCGTGTCGTAACCACGCGGCAGGCCGCCGGCGAATTCGTCCACATGGGCCATGCGCGCCGCCTCCAGTATTTCCGCCCCGGTCGCGCCGTGGCGGCCATAGGCGATGTTGTCGCGCACGCTCGCGTCGAAGAGGATCGCGTCCTGCATGACCATGCCGGCTGCGCCGCGCAATGAGGCGAGCGTGACCTCGCGCAGGTCCTGCCCGTCGATGCGGATCGCGCCGCGTGTGACGTCGTAAAAGCGCGGGACCAGCGTGACGAGGGTGGTCTTGCCCGCGCCGCTGCGGCCCACGATCGCGACGGACTGGCCCGGCTCGATGGCCAGCGTAATCCCTTGCAGCACGGGGCGGCCGGGCAGGTACTCGAACCAGACGTCCTCGAAGGCGAGGCGGGCCCCGGTGCAGCGCAGGGGCCGCGCGGCGGGCGCGTCGCGGATCTCCGGCTCGATGTCGAGCACTTGGAAGACGCGGTCCATGGCGGCGAGCTGCTGCTGCAGCGCGGCGGTCACGTCGCCCAGGCGCTGCGTGGGCGTGTAGAGATAGCCGAGGAACCCGTAGAACACGAGCAGTTCGCCGGGCGTGATGTAGCCGCTGATGACGCGGTAGGCGCCGTAGCTGAGCACGATGACGGGGCCGAGCTGGGTCAGGAACTCGCCCGCGGCAAGCAGCGCGTAGCGCAGGCGTACCTGGCGCATGACGCCCGCGTAATACCGCCGGTGCAGCGCGAAGAAGCGCCGCCGCTCGGACCGCTCGCGCACGAACGCCTGCACGACGGACAAGGCCGCGATCTTCTCGTTGACCTCGCCGGACAGGCGCGACATCTGCGCCTGCACCTCGTGCGCCGCCTCGCGCAGGCGCGGGCGCAGGTAACCGAAAATCCAGGCGTGCGCGGGCAGCGTGAACAGGCTCACCGCGGCGAGGCGCCAGTCCCACACGACCAGGAAGACGGACACGCCGCCGAGAAACAGCACGTCCACGGCGATGGACATGACGCCGCGGTCGAGAATGCCCTGCGAGGTGTTGATATCGTTGATAATGCGCGACGTGATCGTGCCCGTGCGGTGCCGGGCGTGATAGCTCATGCTGAGCCGCTGCACGTGCGCGTAGAGCTGCTCGCGGATGTCGAAAATGGTGCGGTTGCCCGCCTGCTCGGCGAACCAGGACCGGTAGTACGCGACCGGGATGCGGATGACGTATCCCACGACGAGGAGGAGCACCGTCCAGCCGAGGCGCTGAAACTTCACGGGCGCGGGCGCATCCGCGAGGATGACGTGGTCCGTTACGAGCCCGAGCGCCCACGGCAGCAGCAGCGCGAGCGTGAACTTGAGCACGCCGCAGACGATGGACGCGATGACCAGGACGCGGTAGGGCCGCGCATAGCGCAGAAACCGGCGGAATGTAGGCGAACCGAAGACCATGACACAGCAGTATAACAAAGCCGCTCGGCTCGGCTTGCACGGCGGCGCCTGATTTGCCAGGATACGTGTTCCATTAACCTTGCATGCGGCTTGTTGGCGCGCGCATAGGGCGGCTCAGCCCGCCTTATTGAAGGGAAACAACATGAACAGGAAATATTTCGTCATTCTCGTTGCGGTTGCGGCGGTTGCCGCGTGGAGTCCGTGCGCCGCGGCGCAGGATGCGGAGCAGGGGTTTCATATCCGGCCCCATCTCAACAACGTCACGCGGGATGGCGTCACCCTGATCTGGGAGACGCGCCAGCCGGCGGAAAGCGTGGTCGAGTACGGCCCGGAGGGCGCATATGACCAGAAGGCGGCCGGCGCCGCGGACGAACACAACATCCACCGCGTGCGTGTTGACGGGCTCGAGGCGGACACGGTGTATTCGTATCGCGTGCGCGCGGGCGCGGACGTTCAGGAAAGCACATTCAAGACCGCGCCCGCGGCGGACCGGCCCATGACGTTCGTGGTGGTCGGCGATTCGCGGCGTTGGGACGCGACCTGGGAGGGCGCGCGCATGGCGGAGCACGCGGCGCAGTGGAATCCCGAGTTCTACATCCACAACGGCGACCTTGTGCTGAACGGGCATCAGAAGGACCTCTGGCCGGAGCATTTCAACCGGTTCCACGAACTGAATCAGCGGCTCCTGATGGTGTCGGCCCGGGGCAATCACGAAGGGTCGCAGGTATTCGACACGGAGAACGACTGGTTCGCGAAGTATCATGAACTACCGGGTGACGGCGAGCCGTACGCCTGCTTCGACTGGGGCAACACGCATTTCGTGCTGGTCTCTTTCGAGCAGATTCCCGGCGCGGCGGCTTTTCTCGACAAGCACATGCCCGCGGTGAACAGACAGTACACGGTGCTCGTCCAGCATTACCCGGTCTATTGCAGCGGCTATTACGGTCCGGCGGACAGCCGCAAGGACATGGGCGACCGCCAGATGAAACCGCTGGCGGAAGCTATCGATCGCAACAATATCCTGCTCGACATCGCGGGGCACACGCACATCTACGAACGCATGTTCGCTTTGCGCGGCGGGCAGCGCGACGACCGCAACGGCTGCGTGTACATCGTGAACGGCGGCGACATCAACGCGAACTTCCCGGAAGCGTTCACGGCCATGAGCGACGACCGCGAGACGATGTCGAAGCCGACCTATACCGTAATCCACATGGGCGACGACCGCGTCTGGTTCCGCACCTTCGCGTGGGGCAAAACGGAACAGGGCATCATCGAGGTCGACTATTGCGTGCTCTGGCGCGATGAGGCCGTGCCGAAGGCCGCGCTCGAAACGCTGGCCGCGGCCGAGGGCGCGGACCTGCTCAAGGCCATCGAGGAACTCGGCGCGATGACGTATCAGCCCGCCGCCGAAGCGTTGCTGCCTTATCTGGAGAATCCGGACGCGGCGGTGCGGCGCGCGGCGGCGACGGCGTTGCGCCGGATCGGCAACGCGGACGTTGCGCCGGAGCTGCTCGCGCACCTCGCCGATGACGACCCGCACACCCAGCGGGAGATTGCGCGGGCCCTGGAAATCGCCTCCGGTGCAACGCTGGCCCCGGCGATCGCCGATGCCGCGCGCGACGCGACGCTTGACCCGAAAGCGCGCGTGGCCCTGATCGGGGCGCTCGAATTCAACGCGCCGAAGCCGCTGGCGACGCAGACGGCCATCGCGGTGCTGCAGGACCCGGCGGCGCCCGGGCCTGTCCGCGAACGCGCGGCCTACGCGCTGGTGGACACGGCAGGCGAGGGCGACATTGCCGCGCTGTGCGACCTCTTCGACCGCGAGACGGAGATGTACGTTGTGCTGCGGCTCGCGTTCACGTTGAATGAACTCTGCGGCAGGCGCCAGGCGCTGGACGACGACAGTCCGATCGGCAAGTCGAAACCCGGCGAGCGGCGGCCTTTCATCGAAAAATGGGTTCGGGAAATCGAAAAGGACAAGGGCGCGGTCCCCGAGGCGCTGAAGAAGTGGGCGGCGTAGACGGCGCTGCCCGAATCGCCCGAATGGAGTCGCAGGGGCCGGGCATGCCTGGCCCCTGAGCATTGGTGCGCCCGGCTGGGTGCGTCTGCTCGAAGGTGGAAGTTCTTTGCAGGCCTGACAGGAGAAACTGTCGGCCGGCCGGCTGCGGCGTCCGGCCCGTGCGGGTCAATCAAGGAAGCTGAAGAGCATGGGCAAGACGCCCGTGCCACGGTGGCACAGCGCCTGCATAGTCCACGCGGTTGGCTGCGATGCGTCAGCGCGTTTGGAAAGGGGGAGATTGCGTTGCGGGGTCCGGCGGGGTTTCCGCGGCGGATTCGGACGTTTGAGCGGCTTGCTGGTCGTCGTCTGCCGTGCTGATATCCTCGGGAGCGGGCGGGGCATCTTCCATGCTTGAGGCGGGCGCGTCGTGCTCGACGAGGTGCCTGAAGGACGAGCCGGAGAGTATGCCGATGCGTTCGTGCGGCGCGAGGGCGGCCGCGGCCGCGCCGACGAGGCGTCCGTCCGCGTCGCGAAATTCGCCGCTCTGCCGGCGCGCGGGGTGGGCCGCAAGCCATGCGGCGATAGGGGCGTGCACTTCGTGGCGCGCGCCGCGGCTGAAGGGCATTTCCACGTGGTTGTAGTCTTCCGCGCAGCCGTTTTCTTTGCTGAGTGCGACCAGTTTCTTGTCTGCCGTGGGCAATGCTTCAAAGAACCGCCACCCGTATTCCACGGAAAGGAACGGATCGCGCGGCGCCAGCAGCATCAGCAACGGAACGCGCAACGAGGGCAACCCGGCCTTCACGTCCAGCGTTCCCGCTTTCATGAGACAGGTTCGCTTGCGCATCCAGCCGGCGAGCGTGACGAACACGTCGGGTATCAGGTTGTCGAGCATCACGTACAGATGCTCCACCGTGATTCTCGGGTGAAGATTGCGCATGTTGACGGGGAACACGCCAAAGGGCAGGCGCAATGCCCGGCCAATAGGGATATACCCGTGGGCGAGCGCGGTAATCAGGCGCGGATGACGCGCGAAGAGGCGCACGAGGAAACGCGGAGGGGCTTTGTGCGCGCCGTCGAATCCGGTAGGCGCGCCCAGCGTGACCGCGCCGGCGATTCGCCGCGGGCCGTACTCGAGCGCGTACGCGTACAACAGCAGCCCGCCCATGGAATGCCCGATCCAGTGGATGGTCTGATAGCCTGTCACCCGGCAGATGTGGTCGATAACCGCGGGGATATCGTGGAGCAGATAATCGTCGAGCGTGGCCTCAAAGCGTCCTTTGCCCTGCGGGGGATGCGAGGAGCGGCAACCGCGCAGATCAACCGCCCAGCAATCGTAGCCTTTCTCCATGAGATAGTCGATCAGGCTCTCGTTCTCGGGGAGCGAGAAGTTGTGATGGTTGGCGCCGGCGCCGTGGCAGAACAACACGGGCTCGCCGAGCGTGCGGCCCCGGCGGTACCGGCACACGCGTATCTTCCAGAGGTCCGGCGTCGATACCAGGTATACTTCGCCGGTGCGGATCTTCTCGCCGTACATCGAACGAATGGTCAGGCCGTAAAGGACGGCCAGGAAAATTACGGCAACGACTGTGCCCAGCGCGATCCATACTCCGGCCATTCAGGGTGACTCCTCTTGCACGTCCGGCCCGGCACCCGCCTGCAAATGGCTGAGCACCGATTGGGCGAGTGCGGGACCGAATCCTGGCAGCGCGGCGATGGTCTCCACAGCCGCGGCGCGTATTCTGGCAACGGAACCCAGGCGGTTCAAGAGCGTGCGCGCGCGCTTCGCCCCGACGCCCGGGACGCCCGTGAGCGCCGTGGCAAGGGCGGCCTTCTTGCGGCGCGCGCGATGGAACGTGATGGCGAACCGGTGCGCCTCGTCGCGCACGCGGGCCAGCAGCCGCACCACGGGCCCCGACTGCGGCGGGATGACCGGGTTCACGCGCCCGGGCACGAAGAACCGCTCGGGTGAGCGGCCGCCTTCTTCGAGGGCGCGCGCCTTCGCGATAGAGACGACCGGCACGTCCTCGATGCCGAGGTCTTTGAGTGCCGCGTGAGCGACACCCAGCTGCCCTTTGCCGCCGTCGATCAACACGAGGTCCGGGAGTTCGTCCTCCTGGATGGCCTTCCGATAACGCCGCAGCAGCACCTCGCGCATGGCGGCGAAATCGTCCTGCCCCGCGACCGTGCGGATACTGAAGCGGCGGTACCGCTGCTTGTTGGGCCTGCCGTGATCGAACACGACCATCGATGCCACGGTCTTGTCGCCCTGAATGGTCGAGATATCGAAACATTCGATGCGCAGCGGCGGGCGGGAAAGACGGAACGCCTGTTGCACCTGTTCGAGCGCATCGCGCGCGGCCTTTTCGGCGAGGCGCTTCTCCTCGAAATTCGAACGCGCGTTGCGTTCGGCCAGTTCGACCAATGCCCGCTTCTCACCACGCCGGGGGCACAGGATCGCCGCGCGTGCGCCGCGTTGTTCGCGCAGCACCTCGGCGAGGGTGTCCGCGTCTTCAATCGGGAGCGGAATCAGGACCTCGGCGGGCACGACGGGCGTTTCGGCGTAATACTGGAGCAGGAACGACGCCAGCAGTTCATCGAGGGGCATCTCCGTGCGCTCAAAAGAAAAGGCGCGCCCGCCGAGGAGGCGTCCGCCGCGGTAGAAGAGCACCTGAATCTCGGCGTAACGGCCCTCGTTGTAGAGGCCGACCACGTCGCGGTCCTCCGCGCCGGGCACGGCGACGGCGCGCTGGCGCTCGAGCGTCTTGCGCAACGCAAGGAGGCGGTCGCGGAGCACGGCCGCCTGCTCGAATTCGAGTTTCGCGGCGTGTTCCTCGATTTTGCGGCGGAGTTCGCGCTCGAGTTCGTCGCTGCGGCCTTCCAGCGCCAGGATTACCTGCGCGACGATCTCCTGGTAGCCCGGCGCGTCGATCAGCGCCACGCACGGGGCCATGCACTGCCGCATCTGGTAGTAGAGGCACGGCCGCGTGCGGTTGAAGAGCACGTGGTCGGAGCAGGTGCGCAGCGGAAAGACGCGCTGGAGTCCGCGCAGCGTTTCGCGCATCGCCTGCGCGCTCGCGTAGGGGCCGAAATAGCGCGCGCCGTCCTTCCGGCATTTCCGGACGGCGGTCAGGCGCGGGAACGGGTCGCCGGGATGAATGCGCAGGCTCAGGTAGGTCTTGTCGTCTTTAAGCCGCACGTTATAGTGGGGTTTGTGCTGTTTGATCAGGCTGTTTTCGAGGAGCAGCGCCTCCTTGTCGCTTGTTGTGACCAGCAGGTCGATGCCCGCGACGCGGCGCATGAGGAATTTTACCGTGTAGCGGCTGTCGCTCTCGTTGAGATAGCTGCGCAAACGGGCGCGCAGGTCTTTCGCCTTGCCCACGTAGATGGGCCGTCCCTTCGCGTCCTTCATGAGGTAGCAGCCGGGCGCTTTCGGCACGCGGTTCAATTCAAAAGCCGCCAGGAAAGCCGCGGGATCCTTGCGGTCCTCCGGCCTCCCGGCGAGGTCGAGCCGTTCGATGTGGATGTCGGTTGGCGCGGGCATACGCGGTCAGCTTACCACAAGCGGCGCACGGTTCAGGCATCCGGAGTTCTGACGAGCCCCTGTTCGATGGCGGCTTGGCGCAGCTTGCGAATGCCGCGCAACACAGCGCGGCACGACGACGACGCGCTCGTGCCGGTGAGCGCGGCAATGACCATGTAGGTCCTGCCCTGGAAATAATGCAGCTCGATGCATTCCCGTTCGCGCGTTGTGAGAAGAAGCGCCATATGCCGCCGCACCCACTCCAGAAGTTCGGCTTTGCGGCGGCCCCAGCGCAGCCCCGCGCGGACCTCCGCGGCCGCTTCGTGCCACAGTCCCCGCTCCGCCGGCATCTCCTTGAAGGCCTCCGGATTCATGAAGGCGAGGTAGCGTTTCGTCGGGTTGAAGGGTTTCCGATGCATGGGGTCCGGTCCTCCCGCGGAAGCCCGGGCGCCCCATGCGCCCGGCCTCTCGCGCGATCCCGATCCATAAGGCAGGAGGGGGTGAGAAGAATTTTGCGATTCTGGCGGTTTTCCTTTGAATGCGCCTTGATTTTTGGCGCGACGCCGCAAAGCATCTGCATAGAAGATGCGAAGAAGCTGCCGCTGGGGCGGGTCTCGTTGCCGGTGCATGCCGTAAAGGAACTGGAACGCGAACCGGCGCGGCTTGAACCCCGAACTCCTGCACGCGATTTGCCGCCGCGCGCGGCAATGATATACTCGCTTTTTCCCGTTCCTGGACCACGGAATCACGAGGTTGCATGGCGCCTCCGACAACGAAAGAACCGGCTGCGGGCCCGTCGCGTGCGGGGCTCTACGCACTTTTTTTCTCAGGGCACGGCCTGCTTACGGCGGCGTTCGTCCTTTTCCTCTATCTGGCCAGCCGCTGGCCCGACCCTTACAGCCACGTGTGGGAACTGATCCCGGTGCATCTTTTCAGCGGACGGGCCGGGAACGCGGGCGTCGGTCTTGAACTGGGCTTTAACCGGTGGTTCATCCTGTTCCAGTGCTGCACCCTGGATTTCATTATCATGCTGCTGGTTTATCCGCTGTTTGTGGCGGGGTTTCAACGCGTGTCGCGCTGGCCTTTCATCGGCCCGCCGCTGACCGGCACGCACGAAATCGCGCTGCGCTACAAGGATCGCATTGAGAAATACGGGGCCATCGGCCTGGTGCTGTTCGTTGCGTTTCCGTTGTGGAGCACGGGCCCGCTGGTGGGCGTTGTGATCGGATACATGCTCGGCATGCGCACGTGGCTTACGTTTGTGGCCGTGACTATCGGGAACATGTTCACGACGGCGGTCTGGATCTGGTTCTTCCATTTTCTGAAAGTCTACAACGAGACCCTCGCGCGCCTGCTGCTCGCGGTCATTCTGGTTACTGCGGCAGGGGGTATCCTCTACAATGTCTTCGCCAAATGGCGGCGCAAGCGCTACCTCAAAGCCGTGGCGGGGCTTTCCGCGCAACTGGACGAAAAGGAGGTTGGCCACCTGGCCCCGTCCGCAGTGGTGCCCGACGTGGTTGCGAGTGCCGCGCCGGCCGGACCCGCGGCCGCAATTCCGCCCGCGCCGCGCGCGCCCGCTGCGCGGAAACAGCGTTTCAGGCTGGCACGCCGCCGCCGCGCCGCGCCCCAAAGCCCGGCGGCGTTCACCCCCGAGGCGCAGCCGGGCGGGTTTTCATTGCGGCGCCCGCGCAAGACGTTGCGGCAATTGGCGGAGCGGCACCAGGAGCCGGGACCGCGTCTGCGCTGGCGCGGGCTGCGGGGTCGTCTGTTCCGGCGCAAATAACGCGGACCGGTTTGTCAGGCCGGACACTCTGGAGTATGATGCGTCTCATGTTCAGGGCGTATGCACTGCATCCGGATGAGACCATCGAGATTGCGTCCGACGTGGTTACGGCGACACGGTTGTGGGCGCAGGGGACAGTCAAGGTCTGGATAGACTTGGAGCATCCGTCCCGCGAGGAAATGGAAGTGCTCGCGGCCGCATTCAGCCTGGACGCGGAATCGGTAGAGGACTGTCTGAGCGGCGAGCAGCGGCCGCGCATCGACGATTACGACAATTACCTGTTCCTGATGCTCTACGGCGCCGTGGCTTCGGAAGCGTCGCTCACGTTCAACCCCCGGAAAATCTGCATCTTCTTCAATAGCCGCTATCTGATCACGGTGCACCAGGAGCCCGTGTTGTCGGTGCGTTACGTGTTTCGCCGGCTCGAACGCAACACGGACCTGCTGAAGCGGGGCATCGACCACGTCTTTTTCCATTTGATCGACGGGCTCGTCGACAACATCGTCCTGTGCGCGGAGACCTACGAAGACCAGATGGACGTACTGGAGGAGGAGTCCCTGGAAACGCCGATCCGGCCCGACCTCGTTACGGACGTCAGCCGGCTGCGAGGCGACTTGATGGGGTTCCGCCGGCTGGTGGTTTCGTTGCGTGAGCTGGTGCTGCCCCTTTCGCGGCGGGACTACCCGCACATATCCGAAGACCTTGCGTGGGATTTCCGGCACGTCATCGACCACCTGACCTACGCGTGGGAACTCGCCGAGGGCCTTCGAGAAGTCGCGCAAAGCATACGCGAGAATTACAGTGACCAACTGGCGCGCCGGACCAATGACCTCATGCGGACGCTGACGATCTTCTCGACCTTTCTGCTGCCGCTCTCGCTGATATCCGGCATCTACGGGATGAACATCCTGCTGTGGCCGGGGCCCGGGGCGCGCTTTGCCTTTCCGTTGGTTCTAGGCGCGATGGGGTGCGTCGCCACGGCCATGTTTGTGTACTTCCGCAAGCGCGGCTGGATCTGAGCGGAGGGAGGCGGCCAGGTGGTCCAGGCCTGACCGGATATGGATGTCGCGTTGCGGAAACGCGATTTCGATGCCGGCTTCCCGGAATGCGGCATCCACGGCCATATGCAGGTCGTGGAACAGGATGAGCCGTTCGCTGAGTTCCGCGCAGAAGACTCGCAACTCGAAATTGAGCGCGCTATCGCCGAAGCCGAGGAACAACGCCTGCGGTCCGGGGTCCGCCAGTGCGGCGGGATGCGCGCGGGCCACGCGCATCAGGACCTCAAGCGTCTTGCGTGTATCCGAGCCGTAGGCCACGCCCACCGGAATCACGACGCGCGTAATGGTATCGGTCAGCGTCCAGTTGATAAGCTGGCCGGTGACGAATTCCTTGTTCGGCACGATCAGTTCCTTGCGGTCCCAATCCATGATGGTGGTGGCGCGGATGCGTATTCGGGTGACGGTGCCGCTCACGCTGCCGAGGGTGACGGTGTCGCCAACGCGAATGGGCCGCTCGAACAGTATAATCAGGCCCGAAATGAAGTTGGCGAAGATCTCCTGCAACCCGAAGCCGAGCCCGAGGCCCAGTGCGGCGACCAGCCACTGCACCTTGGACCAGCCGATGCCGATGGCGTTGAACGCGAGCACAATACCGAGCGCGGTGATCGCATAGCGGACCACGGCCAGCAGGGCGTAGCGTTCGCCGGGGCCGATGCGCTTCAGCAGGATGATTTCCAGCAGACCGGGCAGGTTGCGCACGGCGAAGACCGTGATTACGGCGAAAATCGCGGCGAGCCCGAGGTCGGACACCGTAATGTTGACGATCTCTTCCCGCGTGCGCGTCGCGGCTTGGCCGTTTGCGTCGGTGAAGGATTCCTGCACGGACACGGAGGTGGTCCAGAGCGGGAACTGGTCGAAGAAGCCGAGCGCGGGCACCACGTCCATCCAGATGGCCCAGACGCCGAAAAAGACCACGAAGCCCGCCGCCACGCGGACGAAGGTCTGCGACTGCGCGTCAATGCGCACGATATCGACTTCTTCCGCGGCGATTTCGACGGACTCGTCGTCGTCGGTCTTGGCGGCCTCGCGGCGGCGACGGGCCTGTTCGATGGCGAGGCGGCGCCGCGCGAGCAGCAGCCAGCGGCGGATGAGCGCCATGGCCAGTATCACGGCCAGCACGAGCACGTACGTGTAGAACAGGCGCGTCGCGAGTTGGAGCGCGGTGTAGTAATAACCGTTCAGGGCGAGCGCGGCGAGAAGCACGGGTGCGCCCGGCATGACCAGGTACATGAGGCGGCGCAGGTTGGGCCGCTCTTCAAGCCAGCTGCCGCGTTTTGCCTCGACGGACGCGCGGTGCAGCAGCGCGAGGAGGATTGCCGCGGCCACGGCGAAAAAGAACATGTTGGTCACGAACGCCAGTCGCCCGAGCGATTCCTTCCACTCTTCGCTCGCGTGGTATTCGCAGGCAGACACAACAAACGCGACCGGCAGTTCGACGACCATCAGCGCCGCGATCAGCCGGCGGATGGCTTTGGCATAGCGCGCGGGGAAGCCAAAATGCGCTTCGGCCAGGCCGTCGCGGTCAAATGCGTGGCGGCACATCGCGAGCAGCAGCATCAGCACCGCCAGCGCGAGCAGGCCCCCGCCCGCGGCGCGGACTGTGTCCACCGGGTCCGCTACCACGGTGACGCGCCAGCCCACGACGGCGAGCACGACCGGCCATGCCGCCGCGACCAGCAGCGTGAGCACGGCCGCCTGAATGGTCTGCCCGAAATGAGTCTCCTTCTTGTTCATTGCCTGCCTGCCCAGAAGCCGGAGCCGCTGCCGCAGACGCCGTCTCCCCGCGAGATAGACGAGCAAGGGCAGGGACGCCGCAAGATACCACGCGGGATTGGCGGCCAGTTCGTCCTGAATGAGCAAGGCGGCGCGGGCCCACAGTTCCGGGTCGGAGAGAGCGCGCGCGGCGTCTATGGCTTCGCGGAACAGGGACACGCGGAACGCCGTAGTGCCGCGGGTCCAGAAGATGCGTTCGTTGATGTACGCCGTGATCGTGCTGGCCTGGTTCGTGAACTGGATCAGTTCCGAGTTCGTTTCGAACAGGATGTTGAGATAGGCCTGGTAGTCGCGCGCGAGCGCATCGAGCAGCACCCGCTGATCGTGGATAAGGTCGCTGAAGCGGTCCCTCATCCCTTTGAGTTCGTACTCGGTGCGCTTGTCCTTTAACCCGGCAATCGCCTCGTTGACGTCGTTGTCGAGTTCGGCGAGTTCGAGTTGCTGCGCGGCCAGTTCGCTGTATTCGTTTTCGGTGGCGGAAATGGCTTCGCTCACGGCGCTTTTGCGGCTGCGCAATTCCCGCGAGCCGGGCAGGCGCTGCTTCAGGTCGCGCAGTTGGAGGCTGACGGCGTAATTCAAGCCGCTGGCGCGCACGCGTTGGGACAGAACCTCGTAGTCATTGGCGAGCTTGGTGCGCTGCGCGCGCATCTCTTCGAGGCTGGCGATGCCGGTCTCAATTTTTTCGGCGAGGCCGTTGACGCCCGCGCGGCGTTCGGCCAGCGAAGCGTTCTGCCGCGCGATGTCCACCGCGCGCTCCCGAATCTCCGGGTCGAGCCCGCCGATTTCCTCGAGCGCGCGGCGCGCTTCTTCCGCCGCAATTTCCGCCTCGTCGCGGCGGCGCGAGCCGGTGGCTTCACGCAGCGTTTTCGCGCGTTTCTCCGCTTGGGCGAGCCGCCGCTGCGCCAGTTCCTGTTTCAGCGTCAGCAGCGAGGTGCGCGCGTCAATCGACTGCAATTCTTTTTCGAGAGCCGAGATTTCCTGCGCAGCCGCTTCGACGCCTGCCGCGAGCATAACCTGGTTAGCGGCCACGACCTCCGGGGCTTCCCCTTGTGGCGCGGGCTGGGACGCCTGCGTCTGGAATCCCTGCAGCCGCTCTTTGGCGGCGGCGACCAGCGCGGGAATCTCGCGGCGGCGGTCCGCGCGGCGGCGCGGTTCCGCCATAAGCTGGTCGTACTCGTTTTGCGCGTCCCGGTACCTGGATTCCGCATCGTTCAAGAGCGGCTCGAGGTCCGCGAGCGTGCTGCTTGCGTCGACCGGAGGGATCTCCTCGGGCGGCTGGGCCAGCGTGTCCTGGATTTCCTCTGTGCGCGCCGGCGCCTCTTCCCGCTGCTTGTCGAAATCGGCCGCTTTAACCCGCCATTCCTCGGCCAGGTTCAGTTGTTTGATGGCGTCGTCATAGAGAGCAATGGCGCGTGCCCGCGCGGCCTCGTCCAGACCTTGTTGCTGCGCGACGCCGGCCTTTTGCGCCTCGACTGATGCGACGCTTGGCGGCGCGGTCTCGGGCGGCGCGGCTTCTTGGGCCGTCGCATGAGATAGAGTCACGGCCAGGGCGAGACCGCAGAGCACGACGCGCATCCTCGGCCGCACAGTGGAAAGGCTCAAGTTATGCATGCGATAAACACCGGTAGTTGCGGTACACAAGGGCATCTGTTTTTGCAGCATAACAGATGGCCGGGGCGATGCCAATAGTCTGCGGGTCCCTGCTATTCCAAGGGGCGGGCCGTGAGCGCGGACAAGGTGTCCTGTGTGTCGGCGCAGTCGCCTTTGTCGGGGCAGTCGCCGGCGCGCAAGAGAGGGATGCTTTCGCTGAAGAAGGTACGGCTTCCGGAAAAGAGGTTCCAGTCGAGCACCGTCAGGTCGAATCCGGCGGCGCCGAGGAACAGCGCGTCCGCCGTCTGGCACGCGGGATGGAATGTGTAGGTGCCGCCGACGAGAAACGCGGTCTGCGCCCACGGCACGACGGTCCCGCCCGCGATGTTGAGTTCCACGCGGGGAAACCCGACGCCGAAATTGGCGTCAATTGCGCTCGACGCGCCGGTTTCGTGGAGTTCATCGCCGAGGGTGAGCCCGCCAAGGCTGCCGCCCGTATGCACGTCCGCGCCGTCATAGGCGAAGCCCAGGTCGCTGTCGTATGTGAATCTGGCGCGCACGCGCGCGCTGCCGTCCACGGGCACGGACGCATTAACGACGAACTGTGCCTTGACCTTGAGCACCACGGGAACGAACCCGACGGCGAATGGAACTTCGAAGACAGGCACGGGCAGCTTGAAATCAACGGCGTCGGAGCCGGACGCGGCCACGACCAGCTCGAGTGTCGCTTCCCCGCGCATCCCGGTCAGTTCGTGGCCGAATTCCTGCAGTTCACCGCCCCCGAAAGCGAGATTCTCGCGGCTTCGGAACCGGCGTATCTCGCCGCGGGCCACGAACTTCGCTCCCGCCGAGCCAGTCAGGTCTTTGGAGACGGTGAACTCGAACGTGGCGTAGACGCCGTCCAGCGTCGCCTTGATGCCGTACGTGTATTCGCCAACCTCGAGTTCAAACTCGATGGGCGCGCCGTCCTTGACGGGCACGGCGCCGTAGCCCGGCACAATCAGCGCGCGAACCTTCTCTTCCGTGAATTCCACGCCGTAGTCCCAGGCGAACGACCCACTGGGAATGACCTCGTTCAGGGCGATGGGCTCCGTCTCGACGAGGACGCGGCCATCGGTGTGCGACACATCCGTGATGCGCCGAATTGCAACGCCGTGGACGACCAGCGGCGCGCCCGCCGCAAACGTGATTCCCGCGGCCTGCGCGCCCGCGGTGTCGAATTCAAAGTGGCCCGTCTCCGGGTCCGAAGCGAGCAGCAGGCCAAGATTGGCTTCCGGGACCATGACCGTGCCCGGCGCGACGTCCACGTCAAAGGCAAACTGGTCCGGCTGCCAGTCCTCCTCGACAAAACTCGCCTGGAGGGACTTGTCGCTGTTCATCACGATTGTCTCGGAACGCGCAATTCCCGTCAGATCGCCGGACCAGCCGTCGAACTCCCACCCTTCGGCGGGCAATGCCGTGAGCGTGACCGTGGTTCCCGCCGCGTACGTGCCGCCGGGCGGGCTGGCAACGACGGCCCCTTCGCCGGTAACGGAGACCGTCAGCGCATATGACGTTGTCTCCGGCGGGCAGCCCAGGAAAGCGGGCAGCGCAGCGAGAAGCAACAACGTGTCGGCAGCGGCGCAATACGACTTCACGGCAGTCCCCCGGGCGGGGCCATGTGCCGCCTGACCGGATATCCCCCGCTTGATTGTGAATACCACGGTTGTTTCACCACGATTCAAACCCCGCCGCGCGGGCATTCGGCGGCACGCAATAGGCGTTTGGCCGTGCAGCAGCCGCGACTACGGCAAATTGATCGTGATCGGCACGGTCTGTCCGCCGCGCTGGACATCCACGCGGAATTGTTTCACGCCCTGGAACTGCGGGGCCATCTGCATCATCGTCGCCATGTCGCCCACGGGGATGCCGTTCACCGAAGTGATGACATCGCCATCTTGAAATCCAAGCTGGGTTGCGAACGGAATCTGGCTGATGTTCGGCGCGGTCCAGCCGGTGATTTTGCCCGACGCGTCTTTCACGGGCTGGGGCGGATGTTGCAGCAGAAGCGCGGTGGGGTCCAACTGCTCCATTTCCTGAATCTGCGGCGCGGCGATGTTGAACACACCCGTGTATTCGCCGTTGCCCTTGGCGGAAACGGACTTCACCTCTTCTTCTGGCGGCGCGGGCAATGGCTTCTCCACATCGGTCTTGTAAGTGATGGGTTCGATGCCCCTGCTCGCGCGGAAGTCCCACGGGGCCAACGGCGTTTCCTCGCTCCAGAGCCCCTTCTTCGCCTCGATAGCCTCCGCGTTCACCCGTTTCAAGTCGCTGCTGTCCTTGGCGTGTTCCTGGTCCCACCAGGCGAGGCCCGCCTCGACCAGCGCCAGATTCAAGTTCTTGCCGTCCGGCAACAGAACCCATGCCACGGATTTGCCCTGATTGTCCTGCGTTACCACTTGAACCTTGACATCCTTCGCCAGGGCCAGATCGGTGCATAGAGACTTGGCGTCGTCGGCGAACAACTGACCGGACTCCGGGCAGTCCACGGCATACAGGCGCACCTCCTCCGTGCGCCCGTCGTGCTCGATGGACACCAGGTCGCCCGCGGAAACCGCCACCACCTTGCCGGTGAATTCCTCGGTTTCGCCGGGGGCAATTCCCGCCGGTAACGCCAGCATCAGTATGGACAGAATTGAAGAGACGATTCGCATGGCCTTGTCTCCGTTTTTCGCAGACGCAATTCTCACGTTTCACCATACTACCGCCGGGCTGGCCTGGAAACAAGTGAAAATCAAGAACGGGCATAGGTGGTATGGACGGCTCGTGTGTCAGACGGGATTGATGATAATCGCCTGGTAGAGGCGCAGCGCGGGGATAGTCACCGTGACGCTCCTGCTCGTGGGCAGAAAAGAGACGGGTTCCGCCGTGTCGACGGGGCTGCGCGTCTCCACGCTCGAAACCTGGTATCCGTCGGGCAAAGGCACGGTGATGGCGACCTGTTCCGCGCGTAAGGGTTCTCCGGCGTGGGTGCGGATATTCCAGCCTCCGTTGCTGTTCCCATCGGCGGGCGTGTCGGAAAGAACCGGCACGTTGTAGTTCAGGGCATGAACGACGATGCGAGGCGGTTTTCCGTCCTGTTGCGGCACGCGGTAGGCGTGAAGATACACGCACGGGGACGTTTCCGCGGGGCACCAGCGCAACCGGAGGCCAAGGGCTTGTTCGAGCCGGGCCACGAAGCCCGCGCCCAGGTCTGCGCCTGTTTCCAGGTCTTTTGCCCTCGCTTCGACGAGGCAATCGCGCGTCTTCTCAATATCGAGAGAACGCTCTTCCATGAGACACCAGAAATCCGAGGCGCGCGCCGGCACGTCGGCGTCCGCGAGGCGCAGGATCGCGCCGCTGCCGTGGGGCGCGGCCTGGAAACCGCTGGCGACGCCGAGCGCGTCAAGTGGCGCAGGGTCGCGGGGCCGCGCATGGACGTCCTCCGTTCCCAGGGGCCCGACGGCCACGAGCCGGCCGCCGGATTCCGCGAAGGCGAGCAGCCGCGCAATCTGGTCTCCGCTCAGGTAGCGCAGCGCGGGCGCGAACACGGTCTCGTAGTCCCGGAGGTCGCGAGAATCCCGCTCCGTGACGATGTCATAAGGGATTTGCGCCTCGCCGAAGACGCGGCTGAGCCGGTGCACGAGCGCCAGGTGCTCCGGATGCTCGTAGAAGACTTGGTCGCTGTAGAACAGCAGGGCCATGCGCGCGCAGGACACGCCCCCGCGCCAGAGGCCGGCATGCTCGGCGAAGAAGCGCTTCCAGCGTTTGCGCGATTCCGGCGCGTCCAGGCCCGATTGCAGGAACGCGCCGCCGCCGCCCGCCGCCGCCTCGGCATTTGCCAGGTCCGCGGCCGTGTCGTCGGCCACCTTGTAGAGCAGCGTGCCGCCGCGTGTGCCCGCGCCCATGGCCCAGCGGAACGCGAGGGCGTTGGACAAGATCACGCCGTTTTCGAGCACGCCGGGTTGCTGCATTTCCTCGAACATCATGAGGTCCGCGTCCGGCGCCCACTGAACCAGGTTGATTCCGTCCACGCGGCGCTTGTTGAACGCGTCAAGCGTGGCCATCGCCCCGAGGTTCGCCACGGTGTAGAAACCGGTGTCGCGTCCCTGGTCGCGCAGCACGGCGCCGCCCACGCCTTTCAACCGCGCGAAGAGGGCCGCGATACTGTCGCACCAGAACCGTTGTGTCTCGACCCAGAGCAGCATCTCGCGGGGCGCGCCGCAGCAGCGGCGGGGGATGTCCGCGGAACCGAATCGTTCCATGAGCGTAGCGGCCAGTTCCGGGGACTCAAGGTACGCCCGAAACTGCCGCCGCAGCACGGTCTGGGAAAAAGCCTCGCGCGCGCCCTCGGGAATGGCCGATGCGGCGACTCCGCCGAAGCAGCGGCGAAGATACGCATCAAAACCGGCGCTCGGGGGGTATTCGGCGGCTGAATGCTGCATGTAGCAACGCAGCAGCCGCCAGTCCTCGTCCAGCGCGAGACCATCGGGCGTCTTGCGGTCGAGCGTGTCCGCCAAGTTCTCGGAATCCCAGCGGCTTTCGAGGAAACGCGGGAAACCTTCGAGGATGCACGTCTCGAAATCGCGGTAGACCGTCGAGAGATTGAGTGCGCGGTGGTCGTCCGTCCCGAAGCAGGTGCGGAGGGCGTCGCGGCCATACTTCCGCAGCAGGTAGATATCGAATTTTTCCTCGCAGTGCGGGCAATAGCAGTAGAGCGTGTTCACGTCGAAGAACATGCCGTCATAACCGGCTGATGCGAGCTGGCGCACCACCAGGTCGAGGTAGTCTGACCAGCCGGGATGGTTCACGCAGGGCTCGTAGTGCAGGATGCCCGGCGGGCCGCCGCCCAGTTGGTTTGGCCCGCGCACCTGCGACCAGAGTGCCGGGTCCGCGGCGGGTTTGGGCCCCAGGCCGAAAGACCGGTAGGCATCCCAGTGGTCGTAGAAGTTGAAGAACCCGGTGCGCTCGTCGGGCCGCCCGAAAAAGGCCATGGTGTAAACGTAAGGAATGAAGGTTGTTACGCCCGCTTCATGCATCTTGACGACGAGACCCTGCACCCGCTCGGCTTCGCGCGGCACCTCTTCCGGCGGCAGGATGTCGTTGGTCCACAGTTCGTGGCCGTACGTGGGGCCGAGATGGCCCTTGAACGGGATGTGATAGCCGATATGGAAGAGATCCGGCGGGCTCGCCGCGACATCCTCGAGGAACGAGCCGGCCTGCGGGTCCGGCAGATACCAGATGCAGTAGGTGAACGGGGGCGCGGCGGTGGCGGGCACTTGAAAGCCCTCCACGGCGGGCGCATGCTCCATGCCCGCCGCCCCCGAGACGCACAGGACGGCGGATATCAGCCGCATGACCATGATGCTTCCTCCGCGACGAACGGTGAATTCGACTTGTGGCATCCCGGCCGGAAATTCTTCCTCGTTGACAAACGGATTGCGGAAGAATGGCTTGCTGGCCTGTAAGCGCCGCCGTAACCGCGCCGCGTGCACCAGACTAACGGTCTTGTACTGCGTTTACGCGGGGTCTACGTCGAGGATCAGGTCGAAAATGACCGTGAAAAGCGCTTGGAGGAACGTGACGACCATGGCCACGAGCACTTCGGCGATAACGGACCCAAAGCTGCAATTATTGCAGTCCATACATGAACCTCCCCGTCCTTGGCCGTGGTACGCGACGGCATATTCCCCCGCGCCGCGGCTGGACTCTCGATGAAACGGGTGCGATTATACGGGGTAGTCCAATAGTTGCGCAAACGCGCTGCGCGCGGCGGCCGGGCTCACGGAGACATACCGTGAGAGCCCGGTTTCAGTGAGGAGGAAAGATATGTTGCATCCAGACACCGCGTTGCGCGCCATACTTGATGCGGCGGCGCCGCTGGCGCCGGCGGCTGTGCCGCGCGCGCAATCGCTCGGGCTCGTGCTCGCGCAGGACCTTCGGGCGGACGGGGACTATCCCGCATTTCCGCGCGCGATGATGGACGGTTTCGCCGTGCGGGTCTCGGATGCGGGCCGCGTGGTCGCCGTCGCGGGTGAGGTGGCCGCGGGGCAATCCCCGACGATGCGCATCGAGGCAGGGAGCGCCGTCGAGATTATGACGGGCGCGCCGTGCCCGGCGGGCGCGGAGGCCGTCGTGCCCAAAGAGGAGGTCACGCGCGAAGCGGGGCGGGTCACTCTGCCCGCGGTAATCGAGCCGGGCAAGCACATTGCCCCCGCAGGAAGCGAATGCGCCAAGGACCGCGTTGTTGCGCCGCGCGGCACACCCGTCACGCCGCTTGTGATAGCGAATATGGCGGCGTTTGGGTACGAGTCGGTACTGGCCGTCCCGCGGCCGCGATGCGCCGTCATCACGACTGGGTCCGAGGTGGTGATGCCCGGCGTCGCGCCGGGACCGCATCAAATCCGGAATTCAAACGGTCCGATGCTGGAGGCCTTCTTTCGCATGATGGGCATGACGGAAGTGACCGTGCTGCATGCGCTGGATACGGAGCAAGACCTGCTCGACACACTGGACGCAAGCGCCCACGCGGATATTGTGCTGCTCACGGGCGGCGTCTCTGTGGGCAAGTACGACCTTGTTCCGGGCGTTCTGGAGCGTTTTGGCGTCGAGCCCGTCTTTCACAAAGTGGCGCAGCGGCCCGGCAAGCCGACGTGGTTCGGCAGAAAGGGTCCGCGCCTGTACTTCGGACTGCCGGGGAATCCGTTGGCGTGTCATCTGGGTTTCCATCGTTATGCCGGGGCCGCCATTCGCAAGATGACGGGACGCACGCCCGAGCAGCAACCGGTTCCGGGACGGCTGATGGCCCCTGTCAAGGGGCTCCCGAAACTCACCGTGTTTCAACTCTGCCGGAGCGCCAGGGAACAGGGCGAGTGGCAGGTAACGCCGCTGCCGGGCAAGGGTTCCGCGGACCTCTACGCGCCCGCTGCCGCGAATGCGTACGTGCGCGTCGAGGCGGACTGCGCCGGCTTGGCGGCCGGAGATACCGTTGCGTTCTTTCCCATTCTGGAATGAAGGGGCGGGCGGCGATTGAGGACACGGCGGAACGTGCCTATGGCAAGTCATGACGAAGAGCCGCTCTTAGACTGCTGGGGCCTGGTCCTGGCGGGCGGGCGTTCGACGCGCTTTGGAACGGAGAAGGCCGAGGCGCTCTGGCGCGGCCGGACGCTGCTCGCGCATGTGGCGGGCCGGTTGCGCGAGGTGTGCCCGAAGGTCATCGCCGTGGTTCGCCCGGAACAGTCCGCCGAAGGCTGGCCCGTGGACGCCGTGGTTCACGACGACACGGACGCGCCGGAGGGGCCGTTGCGCGGGATTGTCGCGGGTTTGCGCGCCTGCCAGGCACCCTACGCTTTTGTCACCGCCTGCGACACGCCGTGTCTCGCGTCCGGTCTGGTGCGGCTGCTGTACAAGCGGGCGCGTCCCGACACGATCGCTGCGATGCCGGAATGGGGGGGGTATCCGCAACCGTTGACGGCTCTTTATAATACGGGTTTTACGGCGTTTCTGGCCGGGCGGCTGGCCGCGGGCGAGCGGTCGCCCCGGTGGCTGCTGGACGGGAAGGCGGGCGCCGCAGCGGGCGTTGGCGTATGCGCCATCGTGCCCGCAAGGGAACTGCGCCGCATAGACCCGGATGGGCTGAGTTTCCGGAATGTGAACACGCCGCGGGAACTCGCGGCCCTGGATGCATGGCTGGAGCGGCCCGGTCGCTAGACAAGCGCCCGGGAGACGACAGCTCGGGCCCAGGAGAAGAAACATGCTCGATGTGTCACACAAGTACCACACGCTGCGCAGCGCCGTCGCTCGCGCGACGGTCACGCTGTCGCCGGATACGGTCCGCCTGATTCACGAGCGGAAGATTCCCAAGGGCAATCCGTTTGAGGTGGCGCGCGTTGCAGCCATCCAGGCCGCAAAAGAGACGAGCCGCATCATTCCCTACTGTCACCCGGTGCCGGTGGACTTTGTCGGGGTCGAATTCGAGACCGGCGCGGACCGGGTCGATATAGCGGTGACGGTGAAAGCAATTTACAGGACCGGGGTCGAGATGGAGGCGCTGACGGGTGCGTCCGTAGCCGCGCTGACGCTCTACGACATGATGAAAATGCTCGATGACACGATGGAAATCGTGCAGGTGCGCCTGGAGAGCAAGAAAGGCGGAAAGGGCAGTTTCCGCGACGTCTTTCCGCGGCCGCCGCGGGCTGCCGTGCTGGTCATGTCCGATTCCGTGGCTGCCGGGCGGAAGGAAGACAAGTCGGGCAAGGCCATCGCGGCGCGCCTGCAGCAAGAGGGCATGGAACTGTCCGAATATCGTGTCGTGCCTGACGAACCGGACCAGATTGCGGCGCAACTGGTCCATTATGCCGATGAGCAGGGTCTCGACCTCGTGGTCACGACCGGTGGGACGGGGTTCACCCCGCGCGACCGCACCCCGGAAGCGATGGAACTCGTGATTGAACGGGAGGCCCCTGGTATTGCGGAAGTGGTGCGTGCGTTCGGCCAGGCGCGCACGCCGTTTTCGATGCTTTCGCGCGGCAGGGCTGGTGTCCGCGGCAGGACGCTCATCGTCAACCTGCCCGGGTCCTACCGCGGCGTGCTCGAATCGCTCGACGCCCTGTTTCCCGGGTTGCAGCATGCATTCAAGATGCTGGCGGGGCACGGGCATGAGGAGGGGGACAGGAAACAGGAAGCAGGGGTCGGGGAACAGGGAGCGGTGACGGGGGTTATCCATGCCATTTCGATCAGCGATGCGAAGGGCAAGCCGAAATCAAACGTGGAAAGCGCGACGCTTATCGCGGAATGGGGCATCGAAGACGATGCGCATGCCGGGCGCTGGCACCGCCAGATCAGCCTGCTTGCACTCGAAAGCATTGCCACGATGCGTGCCAAGGGGCTTGATGTCGGGCCCGGCGCGTTCGCGGAGAACATCACGACGCGGGGCGTGCCGCTGGATGAAGCACACGTCGGCGACCGTGTCCGCATTGGGGGCGCCCTTCTCGAAGTCACGCAGATCGGCAAGGTGTGCCATAACCGGTGTGCCATCTATGAGCAGGCGGGCGACTGCATCATGCCCAAGGAGGGCATCTTCGCACGCGTCCTCGAAGGCGCGGTCATCCGGCCCGACGACCCGGTGACACTTCTCGCCGGGCCGCGCGATGTCCCGCGCACGCCGAAGCAAAAGCGGCGCGCGCCCCGCAGTTCCGGCAAGAATCGCACCGGGTCCTGACAGGCGGTCGCTGTGACTCCTTGACGTCCAATACGATGATGGGTCTCGACCGGCGCAAGAAAAAGACTTGCAAAAACCGGGCGGAGAGTTTAGTATACTCAACTCAAAGGTGAATGTTGACCCGCGCGCGCTTTTGGGTGGGCGTGAACGCGGGGAGACGAGGCAGAGAACGGGTAAGTAGATGCGGGTGTCTTGTGCAGCGGGGTGTTTCTCAAGAGACTGCGTGTCGACCTGAAACGAAGGGAGGGGTCTGTGTTCATGAAACGCAGGGTGGTGACGATGCCCGGCATTATTTGCCATCTTTCGCAATGCATTTCCCGGAGACTCCTTGCTGACCCATGCACTTTTCGCCTCTGACGCGTGTCCCCTGGCTGGCGGTGTGAAGACCGCGGGCGCGGGGGAGGCGTTGCTTCCCGTTCTGGCTGGGTGACTGTGCCCCGCGTGATTGCGGGTTGTCGGACGATAGGCGCGCGGCGAGGCCGCGCGAAGGAAGGAGACGGCACATGTTTGGTGGACAGATGCGCTCATGCGGTCTGCGGTATGCCGGGATGACGCTGGCCCTGCTCTGCGTGGCCGCGGGGGCTTGGGGGCAACGAACGCTTTCCATCCCGGATAATCTCGAATTCGGCAGTGCCGGCGAGGAATTGACGGTGCCGGTTCTGGTCAGCGACGCGTCAGGTATTATCAGCTATCGCGTGCAGGTGACGTTTCCGGCGGCGCAACTGGTGTTTTCGCGCGCTGAGAATGGCGCCATTGTCGCGGGATGGGGTGCTCCGTTCAGCAACCCCGGGCCGGGTTCCGTGGTGGTGGTGAATGCGGGGGCGTTTCCGTTATCGGGCAGTGGCGAGATGGTCCGCCTGGTTTTCACCGTGCAAGAAGGCGCGACCGGCGGTGAACTGGCTTTCGGGCCCCTGACGGAGATTAACGACGGCACCGTGACGATTACGCCCGAACCAGGCGGGTTCCAGGAAGCGGAGGGGACCTTTGCCCTGGACTCGGTCACGCCAGTGTCGGCCCATTTCTCGTTGGCTTCCGAGGTGCTGTTGGCGGGAGACTTCGATGTTTCCTACAACACCGGGTCGCTGGGGGTGTACTTCACGGCCGAGTTGGATGTGCTGGACCTCGAAAACGATACGCCGGGCCAAGTGCTGGAGGTGCAGGCGAACCAGATTCGCGCGACGACCCCGGTTCGTTCCGCGCCGGGCAACTTCAACGTCTATGTATCCGCTATCCGGGATGCCGACCCCATATCATCGAATCTGTTGCCGTTCGCGTTTACCGGTGGCGAGGGCGAAGGAGAGGGCGAAGGCGAAGGAGAGGGAGAGGGTGAGGGTGAAGGTGAAGGTGAAGGTGAGGGCGAAGGCGAAGGAGAGGGCGAGGGCGAAGGCGAAGGAGAAGGCGAAGGCGAAGGCGAGGGAGAGGGCGAAGGTGAAGGTGAAGGTGAAGGCGAGGGAGAGGGTGAGGGTGAGCCGCCCACGGCGCCGGGTATCCAATTGGACTATGGGGCGGGTTCGCCGGAGGCGGTGCCGACGACACGAGACCTGGTCTGCAACGTAACGACGCCCGCCGTCGTGGCGCCCGGCCGTACGGCCCAGTATGAATATACATGGACAAGCCGGATTGGCGGCGCCGCGGGCACCGTGGTTCGGACGGTCGTTCATGGCCCCACGCCTGCGCTCAGCGATGTCTTGGATGATTCTGAAACGAATAAAGGCGAGGCATGGCGGTGTTCCGTGCGCGCTTTTGACGGCGCGCGATTCTCGCCGGCCGTAGTGACGCGCACCGTCATCATCGTCAATACGGGGCCGAGCCTCTTCGAGGTGGAACTGCCAACCCATGTCTCCACGCTGGACAACGTGGTGGCGCAGGTCATCAGCCCGTCGATCGACGCTGACGGGGACCCCGTGGTGTACCGCTATGAATGGTTCATCAAGCAGGAGGATGACCTTGTCTTCAGTCCCTTCAGTCTCGTGCTCGATACCGCGCTGAGCAGCCGGGTTTTCGCGTCGTTGACGACGACCGGCGACGTCTTCTATTGCCGTGTCACGCCCAATGACGGCGAGGTCGACGGCCCAACGGTTGAAACGAATGAATGCGAGGTCGTGTGCGCGCCGCCCGTGCCTGCCGGCGTACAGGCAACGGATGGCGCCTTCGTGAACAAGGTCGTTGTAACGTGGGATGTCTCGGGCGCCACGGACACGTACTGGGTGTACCGGTGCGAGTCGAACAATCCCGCGCGCGCCATTTTGCTGGGCACGACCAGTGATACCGTGTTCGAGGACGAAACGGCTCGGGTACCGCAAAAGGTAACGCGCGTCGCCTCGGGCTGTCCCGCCGAACTCGTCACCGAAACGAAGTTCTTCCCCTATTACTACTGGGTGAGGGCGTCGAACAACTGCGGAACGAGCGGGTTCAGCGCACCGGACCAGGGGTTTGTTGGCGAGGACCGGACGCTCGAGGACGGCCGTATCGCGGAAAAAGTCATTCCGCCGGAAATGTCGCCGTTCGACGTCGAACGCCGCGAGGCGCGCCCGGATTCGATCCTGGGCATCCGTCTGCGTCATGCCGCGGGCATCGAACCGCTGAGCGTATGGGGCACGGTCGTTACGGCGTCGGGCTTCGTTTCGTACGATGTGGACATCGTCGAGGTGTCTTCCGGCGACATGCGGGACATCTGGGTCGTCCACCAGCCTGCGACACCGTGGCTGCCCTACGACATCATCTCGTTCACGGTGAGCGGCTCCACGCCGGCGGGCGAAAAACTCGAACACGTGACGTATGAATGGCGTGTAGCTTCGGACCATGACACGGGCCTGCTGAAAGCGGAGGCCTATCCGGTCTGGCAGCCGGATTACGCGGACTTCGACGCGAGCGCGCTCGACCTCACGGCCGAGTCGAACGCCGATGCGGTGCTGAGCGAACTTGTGGGCGGCGCCTACTACGACGTGCCCGATGCGGTTTCGCCTGTTTATCGCATCGACACAGCCGGCCCGGCCGAGACGCCGCAACGGGTCTGGCTGCCGTTGCCGGCCGGTGTTGCGCCCGGCGCGGTGACGCTCTATTACTTCTACCACGACACGAGCGAGGCCGCCGGATGGTATCCCGCCCAGAATGTCGAAGGCTGGCTAGTCCCGGACAGCTTCCTGCAGCTGGAAGTGGACGGCGTCGCGTACCTCGGGCTCCTCGTCCGGCATCCCGGGGTCGCGCAGGTGGGCCTGACCGCAGCGGCGCCGCATGCGCCCGCGGCGGTGGTAACCGCGCCCGGAGTTGCGGCGGGGAATGCGCTTGTGCTCGCGTTGACGGCGGGCGCGGCGCTGCTGGGCGGCATGCGGACGGCGCGGCGCGGCCGTGTGCGGGCCGCGCGTGCACACAGGAGCGTGGAAGACTAAATGATGGAGACGCCAGCGGTGGCGTCCGGAGGCGGGCGCCCCATGAGAACCAACAAGGCGCGTGCTTTGGGAGAAAAGACCATGCGCGATGATGGAATACGCAAAGCAGTTCCAACGATGACCGTGGCGTTGGTGTTGTGGAGCCTCGCCGCATCGGGTCAATGGACGACCCAGACGATTCCGCTTGAGCCGGGCTGGAACGCGGT
>JAGMZX010000017.1:29249-59378 GCA_018005585.1 Candidatus Hydrogenedentota bacterium
TGCGCGTAGCGGTGGAAGACAATTCGCTCGACTTCGGCCGCGCCGTGCCCGAACGCAAGGTGACGCTGTACAACGAACGCAGCCAGGACGTGACCGTGACGTTGGCGGTGCTGCCGTCAGAAACGCCTCCGGAAGGCGAAGGCGTGCCGCTGCTCGCGGGCCCGACGCCGCTTTCCTATTTCGCCATGGACCTCGCGGAGGAGAAGGTTGAATTCGTGCCGCTGGAGGCGCCGGCGCAATTCACGGTGCCGGCAAGCGGCTCCCTGGCCGTGCGTCTGGGCGTCCGCCGCGCCGACATGGCGGCGTACGAACCACCGTCGCCGGAGTTGCCCTTCCTCTACCAGAGCATCCTTGAGATTACGGATGGATTGGGCACGCGGCATCTGGTTCCCGTCAGCGCGGAAGGATTGAAGGGCCGCACCTACACGGCGCGCGACGCGAAAGGCGCGGACGACCTGGAAACGCTTTTCGCCGATGTGAATGCCGGTCTCTGGCAGGGACGCGTGGCGGTGAACAAGGTGAGCGAGCCGTACGGCGCGGACCCGGCCGTGCCTAAGCCAACGGCAATGGAATTCGAGTTTCCAATCATCGTGCACGTCGATAACGAAGGACAGGCGCGGCTGTTGCAGCAAGTCGCCATCCTATGGAAGGACGGCACGCGCGTTCCCGACCCGGAAGACCCGGATTACACCATTCTGGACGAGCCGGGCCGCTTCGTATTAGTTACCGACGAATCGCTTGTCTCGCAATATCAGGGCTCGGCGCTGCGAGACGGACAACAGGTAGGGCGGCGCATCAGCAGCACGGCGTTCAGTCATCGGGAGCCCGCCGACCTGGCGGGCGCGTTTGGCGGGACGCTCGCGTGTGAACTGACCATCCCCTACAACGACCCGCTAAACCCGTTCAAGCACCGTTATCACCCCGACCACAACATGGAACGGGTGCAGGCTACCATCGCCGCGGACGGCGCGCCGTCGGAATGGTTCACGGTGCGGCGGCAAATCACGCTCGAATTCAGCAGTGAAGACCCGGAAGACCTGGCCACGACGGGATGGGGGGACTCCGTAACCGGCGGCGTGTACCGGGAGACGTTGATCGGCATTCACAAGGAAGTGCTCTACGTGGAAGGCATCTTTCGCCTGAACCGGATCATGCACGAGGGAAGGTTGAACGATGAGTGAGCAGTCTTCGACTGATGACCGCCTTGAATCTGCGGGAACTGGCGCGAATCTGGCGTTTATGAACGACGCCCAGGGCGCACGCTCCGAAAGGAGACGCCGTTCGGCAATGAATGGGAGGATACGTCCAATGAGGCGGGAAAACCACCCTGTGGGCCGCGCGCTGCATGTCTGGCTGGCGGGCGCGTGTTGCATGCTTGCCGCCATTGCGCAGGAGGCACCCCTGCCGGAAGCGGCTGTCCCTGAGTTCGCAGGCCGGGGACAAGTCCGCCCGGGAGCGGAGACCGCGAGCCCGGCACCGTGGGAAGTGGACCGGCTGCGCCGTATCCTGAAAGCGGCGCCGCGGAGCTGCGTCTTCGAAGACGACCTGGATAACGCCGCGAACTGGGAATTTACCGGTCTCTGGCACCACCAGATCGACAGCGCGTGCGCGACCGCCGCGCCCGGCTACCAGTCCGCGCCCGGCGCGATGGCGTTCAACGACGAGACCGCGTGCAGTTACGACACGGGCTTGCGTGCGTCCGGCTATGCCACCATGAAAACGGGCAAGCTTATCCCTGGTGACGCGCTTGCCGCGGTGCTTGTCTTTCACGACAGCCTGGAGCTGGAACGCGCTTTCGACACGGCGTTCATTGAAATCTCCGCTGACGGCGGGCCGTGGACGCCGGCCAGTTTTGTGCGCAAGGTGAGCGACACGGTCTGGGGCGAGGAGATCGTCGATATCTCGCAATACATCGACCCGGCCGCCCCCAAGACCATCCGCGTGCGGTTTGGATTCGACACTTTCGATTCGCAATTCAACGATTATGCCGGGTGGTACGTAGACGACGTCAGCATTTGCACAACGACCGTGCCCGAGGGATTCAGCGGCGTCTACATCAACAGTATCGCGGTGCAGGAAAAGGACTTTGCCCGCGTCAACGCCACCTTCACCGTAACCGTCGACCCGCCGTCCGCCAATCCCTTCGGCTTGCGCTACAGCACGGTGGATGAGACCGCCAAGGTCGAAGACGGCGACTACGAAGCCGCAATCGGCACATTGACCTTTGCGGCGGGCGAGACAGAAAAGACGGTCACCGTGACCGTCATCGGCGACCCCTATCCCGAAGGCAATGAGACGTTTCTCGTCGAATTGAGCGACCTTGCCGGCGGCGGCGGCACCGTAGTGCTCGGCGCGCCGGTCGGCACGGGGACCATCGAGGACGACGATTTCCCGTCCACGGTGTTCCTGGAGGAATTCGAAACGGTGGACCGGTGGCTCCTTTCTGGCAACTGGCATCTGAGCCCCGGCAACCGCTGCCTTGCCGAAGACGCGTATTCGCCTGCGTCGGCGGTTCACTTCGGCATCGAGGCGGGGCTGATTCCGCCGCCGCCGCCGCCGGTGTACAGCCTCGTGGAGGACGGCGGCTTCGAGAACGGCACGCCCAATGGTTTCTGGGTGGAATCCTCCGCGAACCACGGTACGCCGCTGTGTGATGTCACGACTTGCCCCATCTCCGGGGATACCGGCCCGCGCAGCGGGGAATGGTGGGCCTGGTTTGGCCGTTCCACGCCTTCCACGGATGAAACAAGCTCGGTCGAGCAGAGTTTTATCATCCCGAGCATCGGCAATGCCGAATTGACCTTCTACGCAAAAATCTTCAGCGACGGCACGCCCGGAAATCTGAGCGTTTACCTGGATGGGTCGACACTCTTCGAGGTCACGGAAGCGGATGCGGCGGCCTACACGAGCTATCAGGAAGTCGTAATCGATGTGTCGGCTTTCGCCGATGACATGCTGCATATACTGCGCTTCGAGGGTTTCACGGAGAAGAATGGCGTCACCACCTTCTTCGTGGACGACGTGAGCCTGACCGCGGGCGGCGGCGCGGAGGGCGAAGGCGAGGGCGAGGGAGAACCGTACATCCAGTCGTTCTGCGCGTATCTGCCGAATTCGTCGGGATATCTTGAACTCGCGCAGGATGTGACGCTTGCACCGGCGGTGGATATCCGCCTCAAGTGGTTCGACTATCTGGCCATGGAACCGGACAACGACCGCTATTTCGTCGAAATCTCGGATGACGGCGGCCTGAACTGGACGCAAGTCTTCACCAGCAGCGAAACGGACCCCGACTGGAACGAGAATGCGGTGGACATCTCCGCCTACAGCGGGCGGGCCGTCCGCTTCCGTTTTGGTTTCGAGGCTAACGGAAATATCGAGGATATTGGGTGGATCATCGACCAGGTCCGCGTCGAATCGGTCCTGTTGCCTGCGGATTACAGTAATGTCTCGATCCTGTCCGCCCAGGCGCCCGAAGGCAGTGGACCTGACGACCTGCTTTCCCTTCCCGAGGCGCGTGTCTTTGCCCCGTTGCTGAGCGCAACGGGCTTTGCCGCGTTCGATACGGACGGGAACGGAGGTGTTTCGCGGGAAGAACTGGAGGCGGCCGCGTCGGACGGCGGCGCGGTAGCCAGCGCACTCCTGGCCGTGTTTGACACGCTTGATATCGGCGACCGCGTCATTACGTTCACGATCCAGGTGGACCCGCCCAATTCCCGGGATATCAACGTGCGCTATTTCACGTCGGACCTGTCGCCGCAGGACTTGTTCACTGCGCAGGCGGGCCCGGACTATGGGCCCACCGACTCCCGTATCCGCATTCCGGCAGACTCGGCCACCGCCACGGTCAGCGTGCCTCTGGCGGGCGACGCCTTCGCCGAAAAGGATGAACGGTTCCGGATCACTATCGAGGCCGCTTCCGCCAATGCCATTGTCAGCAATGGCACGGCCTTGGGCACGATTGAGAATGACGATACGATCAGCCTGGTTACCATCAGCAGCATCAGCGTGCTGGAAGGCAACAACGGAGAGTTGGATGCCGACGGGACGTTCAGCGCCCGTTTCCGTATCGACGTGGCGCCGCCGAGCAATCAGCCGGTCACGGTGCACTACCGGACGGTCGAGGGTACGGCGCTGCGCAGCATTGACTACCTTCACAACGAAGGCACGCTCGAAATCGCCGCAGGCGAGGACCGCGCGTTCGTCCTGGTGCGCATTCGGGACGACCAGTTCCCCGAGGAAGACGAGACGGTGTTCATGGAAGTGAGCGACCCGTCCATCAATGCGACGTTCGGCACGGATACCGGCGGACAACCCTTGGCGTCGGTGGCAGGCACGGCGACGATTCTCAACGACGACGACTATGGGGTGCTATGGTCGGACGGCTTCGAGTTCGTGTCGACGCTGTGGACCTTCAACGGCAATTGGCACGTGCAGGACAACAGCCAGTGCCTCTTGCCCACGCCCGGCTATGTCAGCCCCACCAAGGCGCTGGTCTACAACGTCGAGGCGGATTGCGACTACGACGTCGGAACGATTCCCATTGCATACTTGAACGTCGATCTGCCAATTCCAGCCACGGCCCTCGACCCGAGGCTGATGTGGTCGCAGTTCGTTGACCTGCAGGATCCCATCCTGTTCGGCCTGGTCCTGCAAGAATACAGCGGCGGCGCCCCGGTGCCTGGTCAATACGCGGAATTCGTGCTCACCCATCCCGAGGGCGGTGAAATCGGCGCATGGCACGAGGAATACATCCCGCTGACCAGCTTCATTGGCAAGACGGTGCGCATTGGATTCGCCTTGAACACGTTCGGCGTCGGCGCGAATCCGGAGCCGCCCGAGACGGTCGCCAGCCGCGGCTGGTACCTGGACAATATTTCCCTGCGCTATATCGACGCGGCGGGCGTGTCCGTGCTCAGCGTGGAAGATGTGGCCCAGCCGGAAGGGAATATCGGCGCGGCAAACGCCGTGGTCCGCGTGAATTTCGCGCCAGCTCCCGCGGCGGAGGCAAGTTTCTTCTACACAACCCTGGACGAGACCGCGACGGCGGGCGAGGACTATGTCGGGGCGAGCCAGGCGCAGATAACCGTGCCCGCGGGCGCGCGCAGTGCTACCATTGAGATTCCGATTCTCGGCGATTTCGATGTCGAGGCGACCGAGTCGTTCGAGGTTATCATTTCGGACCCCTCAGCGAACCTCTTCGCGCTGTCCAACCGGGGCAGAGTCACCATCACGAATGAAGACTTCCCTCAAGGGACGATTTTCGGCACGACCGGTGCCGCCGCGCCCGCGCAGTTGGTGCAATCGAGCATCACCAACCCGCCGGAAGTCTCCACGATAGCCACATATGACAGCGTGTCGTTTTCCTCCGGCGATTTCGCGGGTTACGATTTCAACTCGTTCTTTGCCTGGTCCCCGGCGGATAATCATCTGTACGAACTCAACACGTCGACCGGCTTGCGCCGCGCCTTCGCTGCGCTTACCCCCATTAGTGGCGGGCACACGTGGGCCGGCCTCGCCTGGCACCTCCAGGAAGGGCGTTTCTACGCCCTCAGCAGCAACGGCGCGGACGCCGCGACTCTGTATACCATCGGCCAGGGCGAGAAACAGATCGTCGGCAGCGATTCGAATTTCTACTTCCCGATGGATGCGCTGTATCGAAAGTCGCGGACGCAGGCGATCTATCTTGCCTCGGAATTATCGGGCATTCAGGATATCGATTCGGTGTACCTGCATGTCACGCAAATCCCGGGCGGCCCGCTGGAAAACTGGACCATCCGGCTCAAGCAGACTGCACAGACGCAGTTCGCGCCCGGCCAGCCTTTTGACAATAGCGACTGGACTACGGTGTACCAGAACAACGAGCAGGTGCAGCAATACGGCTGGGTGAAATTCAGTTTCAGCGCGCCGTACACCTATACGGCAGGCAACAACCTCATCGTTGAGTTTTCATACTGCAACGCGAACCAATCCAGCGACGGCTATGTTTCCTGGATGAGTACCCCCACGCCGCGGTCGGCGTTCTACGAGTCGAACCTTGGCGAAAGCTGCTCCGTGGATAATCCGCTGAACTGGACCACAGTGCCGTATACGCACAACGGCGTTCCTACCATCAAACTCGGCGCGCTGATCCAGACGAAGATGGGCGACTTGCCCCCGACGATCGCGCGGCCCATCGGTCTCGCGATTCACCCGACGACGGGCGCCTTGTATACCGTCAGCCGTCCTACGGGCAGCGGGACGGAGGCCATGTTAGCCCAGATACGCCCCGACGGGACCACCGTGAACGTGCCCGTGTCGATTGGATTCGACCTGAGCGAGGGGGACCTCGATTTTGACGATGCAACGGCCAAACTCTATCTCGCCGCACACACGGATGACGCCGGCACGCCGGAAACGAGCCTGTATCAAGTCGATATCGGGGCTTCTTTCGGTGCCGCCGCGCGCATTGGGCGCATCGGCAACGGCGCGGAGATGCCGGCGATGGGCATCACGGCGCTGCCGTCGCCGCCGGGGCAGGGCGCGCTCTCTGACGTGGGCGTCCGCACGATTGCGGGACTGCGCATCGAAGGCGTGCAGGCCGGTGCGGCCATCGGCGCGCCCGGTTTCACGGCGGAACTGACCGGCGCCGCATCCGGCGTCGGCGATGTCAATAATGACGGATACGAAGACTTCGCGGTGACATTCCCGGCAATGGACGTGACGCGGCCGAATGGCGATCCCGTCGCGCGTGCAGGGGAGACCTTCCTTATCTACGGTACGGCGCCGGACGCGCCGCCCGCCGCGATTCAGGACGGCGTGCTGTCTCTCGGCGAATTTGACGGTACCGTCGGTGTGCGATTTCCCGGCGTGACGGCCGACGAGGCCAGCGGCTTCGCGGTCTCGGGCGTCGGCGACGTGAACGGCGACGGGTTCGACGACTTTGTCATTGGCGCGCCCTATCGCGATGACCCGGCCCGAGCGGACCAGGGCTTCGCGTATCTGGTGTATGGCTCCGGCCTGCTGGGCGAGGTCTTCGACCTGGGTTCCGGCATACGGGCGGAAGTCGTGGCGCTGACGGGCGCGGACCGCAGCGGCTGGACGGGTTTCAGCGCGCGTGGCGCGGGCGACGTGAATGGCGACGGGTACGCCGATTTTCTCGTGGGCGCTCCGTATTCTGAACACCCGGCCGGGACGGAAAAGGGCGAGGGCAGGGCCTATCTCGTATTCGGCGGCGTTGGGCCGCTGGGCGACCTGACCGGCGTGCTGAACCTGGACAGCCTCGACGGGCAGAGCGGCGTAAAACTCCTGGGCCAGCAGACCATGCGCAGTTATGCAGGCATGAGCGTCAGCGGCGCGGGCGATGTGAACGGGGATGGATATGACGATGTGCTGGTCGGCGGCCACTTCTGGCCGTACGGCGACCGGAATGGCGTGGTCTACCTTGTCTACGGCAAGGCGGCCGATGATGGCAGCGGTGGCAACAACTGGGCCGACTCCCTTGAGTTGGAAACAAGCGCGGACCTGATCATCCGCGGGCAAACCATCGAGTTCGGGACGGGGCGTTCGGTGGCGGGCGCGGGCGACGTGAACGGCGATGGCTTTGCGGACATCCTGATCGGCGCACCGGACGAAGGCCGCGCCTTCCTGGTGTTCGGCTCGCGGCCCGGCCCCTCGGGCTCCTACACGACGGCGCAGATTGGCGCGGCGCCTGGGGCCGCGCTGACGGGCGTCGTCATTCATGGTCCCTTGAGCGGAGTGGCGGGCGTCTCGGACAATTTTGGAATTTCCGTGTCCGGTGCGGGCGACGTGAACGGCGACGGCTTTGCCGACCTGCTCATCGGCGCGCCCCTTTCCGCGGCGCTCGGGAATAAAGACGCCGGCGATATCAGCCTGCTTTTTGGCGACAGCGCCTCGGGCACGACTTTGTTCGCCGACGCTATTGCCGCGGGCCAGTTGCACGTGGATGAACTGGATGCGGAAAGCCTGTTCCGTCTCGTGGGCGGCGTTGCGGGCGACCTGGCCGGAAGGTCGGTGTCCGGTGCGGGCGACGTGAACGGCGACGGGTACAGTGACATTGTCGTGTGCGCGCCCGGCGCGGACCCGCAAGGCGTTTCGGACGCCGGTGAAGTCTATCTGGTCCACGGCTACCCCATCCCGGAACGGGCCACGCCGAGCGAGGGTGCGGTCTATGTGAATAACATGCGTTCCGGCGTGAAGCAGTCGGTGCCGGGCGCCCCGGCGCAAGTGCTGGAAGTTCCGGTGCGCGCTGTGGGCACAACGGCCGACGGCGCCCATGCAACGCCGTTCTCTCGTTGCGCGATCGGGTTCAAGGGCGGCGGCACGGGTAGCTCCAATCAGTCCCCGAGCCAGCAGGTGGCCACGCTGTTCCGCGAACCGGCGCCGGTCTCCGCGACGAATGCGGCGTTCACGCCGTCCCAGGTGTATTGGCACATCGAGTCGAGCCGCCTCAACTATCAAGAATCGACCCTCACCTTCTGGTATACGCCCGAAGATGTCCTGGGTCTGGACTTGAACACCAGCGGCATCTTCTACTCGCCGACGCGGCCCGGCCCGGACACCAACTGGCGGACCATCAACTCGGTGATGGATGAAGTGCATCGCACTATCACGGTGCGCCGCGTGCATCGCGACGACCTTGGCAATCCCACGGGCGAAACGCTGGACGGCTACTACGCCATACTGCAACTCGACTTGAAATTCGAACTGGGCACGGAAATCCCGAGGCCCTTTGGCGTGGAGCTGAGCGATATTCCGCAAGGCCCGAAGAGCGTCACACCCGCCGGGGCCGCATATTGGCACGACAAGTCCACCCGCCTTTTCGCGGCCAAACCCGGCCCGGTCCAGATCCAGTGGACGGACTCGGTCGTCACGGAGGCTGTGAACTACTGGCCGGAAGAGCTGGAGAAATACCAGGTTCATGTGGCGGGCACGCTGCCCGTTGACCTTACAGCCGATGACACGTACAAGGGCGCGCAGCTGCTCTTCTCTGAGGATGGCACGGGCGTCGACCCTGACCTCGTGACGACCAATCTCGCGTTCGCGGCCACGGGGCCCGGACGCAGCCTGGTCCTGATATCGAGCGGGGTCGATCCGCGCGGTTTCGATATCTTCTTCCTCCGTGTGCGGTCGATTACGTGGAACACGGACGGATTCCTTTTTGACGGCATCCCGGCGACGATCGGCGAGCGGATCGTCCCCGAGTTCGACCACAATCCCGTCTGCGGCGACCCGCTCGTGTTCTTCGAGAAAGCACGCGTGAACCCGCACACCGGTTATTACGACCGGGCCACGCGCACCGGCCCGATTTTCCCCGTGAACCTGGACAACCCCACGGATCAGGAAGATGACCTTGTCATCATCTATTACCGGACCGGCATGGCGCTGCTGGACGCGCAGCAAAACCAGTTGATCGAGACGGCGAGTTGCTGGCCGACCACGCCGGTGCGCTACGTGGCGCAGTGGCCGGTCAACCCGCCGCGTCTTGTTATCGCCGAGCCTTCGGACGAGGCGATCCTCCCGGACAACGTGTACGTCACTCCCAGCGTCTATGTGCAAAATGACCCGAACCTGATGGGATTCAACCCGAACGAGGAACATGCGTTTCGCGACACGAACAAGATTTACGCGATGCGCGACGACCTGAACCTGGCCGAGACTTCCGAGCCGTATACGCTCGTCGAATACACCGACGGCGGCAGCGGTGCTCCTGACATGCTCGTATACCGCGTGGTTGAGGAATACATCGACGAGGCGAGCAACACCTTCCTCACGTTCGACTATCCCGCGATCGCGGGCAAGCGCCTCAATCCGCCGGAGTCCATCCAGTTGCGGGGCGCGTGCGGCGACCTTACGGTGTCGTCCCCATGGCCGCCGGCGGACGCCGAGACCCTGTTCGACGGCGAGGGCAACCGGAATCCGTCGCCTGTCTTCCGCGACCGGCTGGATGACTTGTGGGCGTACCGCGCCGGACACTTCGGCGGCGCGGAAACGGTGCAGATGCAGTACTTCTACCGGTCGAGGGGCGACTTCTACTTCCCCGATGCGTACTATCCCGACGGTCCGCCTCCGGAAGGCAGCTGTATCCCGTGGCTGGACATTGCCGCGGGCACGCCCGGCGCGCCGCGCAAGGTAACGTTCACGATTCGTTGGCCCGATGAGGTGGCCACAATGCAGGTCGGGCAGACGCTCGCCCAAGCCACGCCGGACCGCATGCAGGGTTCGACGCTGGACAGCCATGTGGGCGACACCGAACGCCAGCCGGAGGAAGATACGCAGACGGCCGGGCCCGGCGCGCCGTCCCTGCCGGATGTGGCGGGAGCGTGCAGCCTGTCGGTGCTGTATCAGCAAGGGACGGATTTCGGCCAAGGCCCGATGGTTCAGTTGATCGACTTCGCGGCGCCGCGGCGCGTGCCGCTGTTGACGCTGCCCGCCACGATCGAGTCGAAACTCGCGGGTGAATACGCGATCTTCACGAAACTGCCGCCGCAGTTGCAGGAACGGCTTCGCTACCAAGCCATGGACCGCGAGTTGGAATTCCGCGGCATATTCGTGGACATCTTCGGCGGCGATGATATCGTGCTGCCGAACGTGATGACGGAACGCGAGTATTACTTCCTCCGCGACGAGTTCAACGAGGGCGGCGACACGTCCTGGGCCGCGGCCATCGACGACTTGTGGAACAACCAGAACGAGCTCATTCTGGTGGACGACGCGAGCCCGCCGCCCTATGCGATGGCAATGACTTCCGCGTTTGCGGACCACACCGGTTATGTGACGGTGGTCACGGGCAACCGCGAGGGGTGCAGCGGCACCGTCGACATGAACGTGTTCCGCGTGGGCTGTCCGCTGTACAAGAGCACCATCAACGTCATCTATCCGCCTTGCCCCTTCGACCAGCAGCTCACGCTGCGGTATGGCGGCGACTTCGCGGGCACGGCGGACAACTACCTCTTCGAATGGCGTATCCTCGCCGCCACGACGCCGGACTTCGAGGCTATCCCGCCCGAGCAGTGGGACCTGTTCCCGACGCCGCCGCACCCGAACCCGGCCAAGGCGCCGAATCAGGGCGCGGTCGACATCACGATCAAGGGCGCAAACCTGATCACGCTGCGCGACAACGTGGTGCGCGTGCAGTATGAGAAGATTCTCGGCGCAGGCGAGGGCGAAGGGGAAGGCGAAGGCGAGGGAGAAGGCGAAGGCGAGGTGCTCAGCGCGTCGCGCGACGCCGTGCTGTATGAAGACGCGGCGGGCCAGTTGGCCAATGGCCTTGGCCAGTACCTGTACGCGGGCACGAACGCGTCCGGCAAGCTGCGGCGCAGTCTCATTTCCTTTGATCTCGAGTCGATTCCGAACAATGCGACGATTGAGTCGGTGACGGTGCGGCTGCACGTGTCCGAAGGCATCGGCGGAGCGCAGGAAGTGGCGCTGTACCGCAGTCTGAAGACGTGGGACGAGGGTCCCTCCACGCCGGCCGACGAGGCCGTGGGCGCAACCGTAGAAAGCGGCGATGTCACGTGGACGGCCTACAATTACGTCATTGACATGGTGCTGGGCACGCCAGTGCATTCGCCCGAGAAGTGGTCGGCGCTCGGCGGCGATTTCAACACGCTGTTCAACGCGATCCAGACGGTGGACGGGCCGGGCTACTACGAGTGGACGGATGAGCGGCTCGTGGCGGACGTGCAGTCTTGGCTTGCGCTCGACGAAGCCACGGACGACCCGCGCCCGAAGATTCCGGGCTGGTTCCTCATCGGGAACGAGGCGGATTCGGGGACGCTCAAGCGTTTCGACTCGTCGCAGTCCTCGACGGCGGCGTTCCGCCCGCAATTGATCGTGCGGTACACGGCGCCGCCTTCCAGCGCGGCGAAGGTCGCTTCGTTCCCGTGCGACGTGCGCAGCGGCTACACGGACTGGACGCTCGCGCCGGGCTGGATCAAGCGCGTGCTGGGCGAAATCGACCCGTTCCGTCAGCGGACCACGGGCGGCCACATTGCGGGCGCGGAACGCAAGTACTTCCAGTTCCACGACCAGGAAGTGAACACGGTGGTCAGCATGCTCCAGCAGGCGGGGCCCCGCTACGAAGGCAATATCAGCCTGAACTGCGACAACCTCGACGCGCTCGGCCTGGTCCAGACCTATGAGACGGTGCTGAGCATGGGTCGCGATTTGAGCATCGACGCGCCCACGCCCATCGACTACGCCGGCGCGAATGACGCGCTGCTCCTGGTCACGGGGCGCATCGCCGACCTGTACATGCTCTTCGGGAACGAAGCCTACGGCGACGCGGCGGACCCGACCATCGGTTTCGGCACGTCTTCGGGCGATTTCGCGAGCGAGGCGGCCACGTCCATCTTCTGTTTCCAGAATCAGACGGCGTCGTTGCTCGAGGAGGAACTGGTGTTGCTGCGCGGCCGCGACGACACCCGCCCGCCGGATGTGACCACGGCGCCGATGTACAACCGTCTCTACCCGAATTTCACGAACGATATCACGGGCGGTCAGGTGGCGTATTTCCTGAACTACGGGATCGTAGACGTGACGGGCAACGGCGGCTCGCCGGACGAGATCGACGCCGCAACCATGTACCCGCAGGGCCACGGCGATGCGTGGGGCCACTATCTCATGGCGGCGAAGGCTTACTACTATCTCTTTGCGCACCCGGACTACACCTACATTCCGCGTTCGGAACTGGTGCAGATCGGCGCGCAATCGGTGCAGGTCGACTACTTCGACGAACGGAAGTTCGCGAACATCGCCGCCGCAAAGGCCCGGTGCGGCGCGGAAATCGTCAATCTCACGTACCGCTACTACTTCACGGCAGACCCGCAGGGGCAGTGGCAGGGATACAAGGACACCGATTCTGAGCGGGCGTGGGGCGTATCGGAGTGGGCGAGCCGCGCCGGTCAGGGCGCCTACTTCGACTGGGTCGTCGGCAACGCGATGCTGCCGCAGGAAGACGTGGACGCGGAGCCGACGATCGACAAGATCGATCGCACGACGGTGCTCGAACTGCGCGAGGTCGCCGGGGCGTTCCAGGACATTCAAGCGAAGGTTGACCAGGCGGACCTTGGGCTGAACCCGCTGGGGCTGGCGCGCAACGTCGTGCCGTTCGACATCGACCCGAGCCGGATTGACGCGGGCGAAACGCATTTCGAGCAGATCTACGGGCGCGCGGTCAAGGCGATGATGAACGCGATTACCGTTTTTAATCACGCAAACGAGAGCTCGCAGCGGCTGCGCGTGCAACAGGACAACGTGAACCAGTTCCAGATCAACGCGGACAACCGGGAATTCGACTTCAACGGCCGGCTCATCGAAATCTTCGGCTATCCCTACGAAGGCGACATTGGCCCCGGCAAGACCTACCCGGCTGGATACGAGGGGCCGGACGTGCAGCACTACAGCTACTTCGATCCGACATCTCTGCTTGGCGAGGACCCGGGCCAGATTCAGGAGATTACCTTCGAGATGCCTCTGGTCTCGTTCACGAACGTAGGCGAGGCCAACGTGGGTGACGAGACGATCAACGAGTTCGGTGTGCCGACCAAGGTGTTCCAGCCGGTGACGTTCCATCTCTCGACGAACGGTTTCGGCGAGGTGCGCCCGCCGGACTGGGGCGAACGCCGCGCGCCGGGCGAAATCCAACAGGCGCGTCAGGAACTGTGGCTTGCGATCAGCCGCTATACGAAGGCCATCGACACGTACACGGGCCTGCTCATGGACGTGGAGGACGCGATCAAGCTGATTGAGCAGCAGAAGGCGGTGCAGGCGACGCAGATCAGCGTGCTGCGCACGAACCAGAGCGAGAAGATAACGCTGCACGATTACATGGAGTCAGCGAAGAAACGGCAGTTCGCGTATCGCACCACCGCGACGAATGTCACGCGCGTGGCGAACGGCCTTGCCGAGGCCGTCCCGCGCATGCTCGTGGCGGGTCTGGCCGTGGGCGGCGACTACACGTCCGTTATTCGCGGCGTCATCAAGGGTATTGCCGCGGTGAACGAAGCGGTGCTGTCGGGCCTGGCGGACGCGGAAGAAATCAGCATGCTCGAGGAGCAGAACGCTTACGAGGAGCAGGAAACCGCGAACGAGATCACGGTGACGCTGGCGACGCAGGACTACGAGATCCAGCAGGCGCTCGCGCAACTGAACCAGCAGGTGCGCAATGAGACGACGCTCCGCTTCGAGATCGTGCAGTCGCAGGAGGCCATGCTCCAGCAGCTGGGCCGGTACAAGTCGGCGCTTGCGCGCGGCCAGCGCCTGCTCGAGGAACTGCTCCGGTTCCGGCGGCAGACCGCATCGCAAGTGACGCAGTACCGCTACCGCGACATGGCCTTCCGTATCTTCCGCAACGACGCGCTCCAGAAGTACCGGGCGCAGTTCGACCTGGCGAGCCGCTATGTGTTCCTCGCGGCCATGGCCTACGACTACGAGACGAACCTGCTCGGCAGCGACACGACCTCCGGGCAGCGCTTCCTCACCGACATCGTGCGGTCGCGGTCGCTGGGTCTGATCCAGAACGGCCTGCCGGTGACGGCCGGCACCACGGGCGACCCGGGGCTCGCCGATCCCATGGCGCGCATGATGCAGAACTGGGAGGAAGTCATCGAGGGCCAGCTCGGTTTCAACAATCCGCAGACCGAAACGAACCGGTTCTCGCTGCGCCGCGAGTTGTTCCGAATCCTGCCCGGCAGCAGCGGAAACGAGGCGTGGCGCGAGGTGCTTGACCGCAGCGTGGTGGACAATCTGCTCGCGCTGCCCGAGTTCCAGCGGTATTGCCGCGTCTTCGACAATCCGCAGCCGCAGGAGCCTGGAATCGTGCTCCGGTTCCCGACGACGGTCAGTTTCGGCCTGAATTTCTTCGGGAATCCGTTGGGCGGCGGCGACAGCGCGTATGACCCGACGCACTTCGCGACCAAGGTGCGGTCCGTCGGCGTGTGGTTCAGCAACTACAACAACCTCGGCACGGGCATGTCGAACACGCCCCGCGTCTATCTCGTGCCCGTCGGTAACGATGTGTTGCGCACGCCGTCCGATGGTGACCGGACGCTGCGCCAGTGGCAGGTCGTCGACCAGAAGCTGCCCGTACCGTTCACGCTGGGCGCAAACGACTTCCTGAACCAGACGTGGATTCCCGTGGTGGATTCGTTGACGGACTCCTTCTCGCAGATCCGCAAGTTCTCGATGTTCCGCGCGTATCACGACAGCGGCAACTTCAATCCGAACGAGACGATCCGCGACAGCCGCCTGATCGGCCGGTCCGTGGCAAACACGGAATGGATGCTGATCATCCCCGCGGGCACCTTGTCGTCCGACCGGCAGGAAGGCCTGCAGCGCTTCATACATGGGCGTCTGCAGGAAGACGGCGCGCGTGATGAAAACGGCGTGACGGACATCAAGTTGTTCTTCCAGACCTACGCCTATTCGGGAAATAAATAGACGTTGGAGGCTGGAGGCCGCGTGCCGGGCCGCGGTGTTGCGCCGTGTCTCGAGACCGGCGGGAAACGCCGCCGCCGTGACGGAGGCGGCGAGGACGCCCGCCTTGACGGCGGAAGCTTGAGGAGACCGGGCAAGCGGCGAGGACGCCGCTTCCAGGATGATTGGAGTCGGATGGGTACTGAGCGACAGACCTTCACGAAGCGCGAGGCGGGACGCCGGAAGAACCGGTACGCCTGCGCCGCGGCGGCGTGGCTGATCGCGGGCGCGTTGTGCGCCCATGCCCAGGACAAGAGCGGCATGAATCCCAACACGATCAATGTGCCCAAGGGACCGGGCAGCATTGAAGGGCTGGGCCAGTCGTTTCAGCCGCAGTTGAACACGGGCGGCGCGCCCTATGAAATCGTGCTGGTCGTGCCGCCCGGAGCGCCCGGCCGCGCGCCGGAACTGAAACTGTCCTACGGGGGCGGCGGCGGCAACGGCCCGGCTGGCTTTGGCTGGTCCTTGACCGTGCCCTGTATCGAGCGCCGCACCTACAAGGGGGTGCCGCGCTACGTCGACGCCCCGAATGGCAGGGACGACGACCAGGACGGCGAAATCGACGAGCGGGACGAAATAGACGAATTTGTCAACGAGGGCGGGGTTCTCCTGACGCCCGCCGCGAATGGCGACTTCTTCTGTCGCTTCGAGGAGAGTTTCCAGCGCTACCGCCGCGTGGGAGAACGCTGGGAATGCACGCTGGCCGACGGCACGCGCCAGGAATACGGCGTCACCGCGGAGGGGCGCGTATTCGACCCCGAAACGGGCCGCGTGGGCCGCTGGTGCCTCCAGCGGCAGACGGACCCGAACGGCAACGTGACCACCTTCCATTACAAAACCTTCCCTGCGGAACAAAATCTGAACGGGAAATACCTGTGGAAGATTGAGTACGGCGCCGGCGCTTTGCCGCGCAATGCACTACAATTTGTAGTGTTTGAGTATGAAAACCGGAACGATTGGTTCGAGGATTGCACGCTCGGCTTTGCCGTACGAACCGGCATGCGGGTGCGCCGTGTTCTTATGGGTACCCAGGGCGCCGTGTTGCCTGGCCACCTCCAAGGCGATTTCAATCAGGATGGCGTAGCGGATTACCTGGCCCGCGCCTACCGGATCGCCTATGAGACCCACCCGCACTGGTCCCTGGTCAGCAGTGTAACCGTGATTGGCGCGGACGGCCAGACAGGCCTGCCTCCGGCCCGTTTCACGTACACCGTATGCAATCCGCCCGCAACGCTCAACGCGACCGGCGCCGTGATAGAGTCCTTAAACGAGCCGGAATTCGTCATGGACAGCAAGGTCGCCGACCTGGTCGACCTGAACGGCGATGGCGTGGCGGACATTCTGAAGACGGAGGCATTCGGGGGGGTACACCAGGCGTACTTGAACCTCGGCGAGCGGGAAACCGCGAAAGGCCGCGCCATTGCGTGGAGCGAACCCGCTGATATGAGTTCCGCCGACGGCTTGGCGTGGGGGGTCGACCTCAGTTCAAACACGGTCGTCGCGCACCTGGCCGACATGGACGGCGACGGTCTCTCCGACCTCGTGTACAAGTCGATTCAGGACGATCTTTACTATTTCCGCAATACCGGGAGCATGGGCTGGTCGGCGCGCGGGCCTCTCACGGCGCTGGGCGAATCGCCGCCGTCGCCGTTCGAGCGTTTCGATGTGCGCCAGGCCGACGTGGACAACGACAAGAATACGGATATCATACAAAGCGTGTCGGTGGGCGAAAACGCGGACTATCGCATCTGGTTCAATCAGGGCGATGGACGGTTTGCCCGGCCCACGACCATTCCGCAGGACAACGGCTGGAATTTCGACGACACGGGCGTGCAATTGCTCGATTTCAACGGCGACCGCCTGCCGGATCTCGTGCGGCTGCGCGCGCTGAGCGTGCAGGTGCAGGCGGGACTGGGGCGCGGCGCGTTCGCGCCTATGGTTGCGGTTCCTTTCACCGATGGTCCGCTGGAGGACAACCTGCTGCCGCGGACTGCCCTGCGCGACCTGACGGGCGACGGGTTGCCCGAACTGGTGGTGGACCGGGCCGAGCCGGGCGTCGTCTGGTACTGGATTAACCTGGGGAACTACACCTTCGACGTGCGGCGCGTGATTCGGGGCATGCCCACAGGCATCGGCGCGGAACCGGCCGTGCGTTGGGCGGACATCAACGGCAACGGCACGACCGACCTCATCTATTGCGACCGCGAAGTCGTGCCGAAGATGCAGATCGTCGACCTCGGCCGGCTCATGGGCTGCGAGCCGAGCGTCAACCTGATGACGGGCATCGACAACGGCATCGGCCGGGTCACGACGATCGAGTACACGCCGTCCACGTATCTCGCGCTGGCGGACGCCGCATCTGGCGAGCCGTGGCCCGGACCGATGCCCATGAAAGTGGACGTGGTCACGCGGGTCACGGTGTCGGATTCGCTGGGCGATGAATACGTAACGGAATACACGTATCACGACGGTTATTACGACCGGTTCTACAAGACTTTCCGCGGTTTTGGCTACGTAGAACAGTTTACGCGGGGCGCGGCGGGCGCGCCGACGCTCGTGAACCGTTTCTACTTCCACAATGGCCGCGAAAACCTCAACCTGAAGGGGATGCTGCGCCTGTCCACAACGGAATCGGAAGATGGCGGCGTTTTCGAAGAAACGGAAACCACTTGGAACGCGCGCGTACTGTATGTGGGCACGAACGGGGAACCGGCCACCTTCGCGCACCCGGTCAGTACGGAGAAGCGCATCGTGGAACTCGGTCTGGGCACGCCGCGCGAGACGCTCGTCGAATATGAGTACGACCGTTATGGCAACGTGACCCGGGAAGCAAACTACGGCATTGTCGAGGGCGACGACCTGGCCGCGTTCGCCGACGAGCGGATCACGGTGAAAGCGTACGCGGTCAACACGGATGCGTGGATAGTTCACGCGCCAATGCGGGAGGAGGTGCGGGACCTTGCCGACAACGTGTTTTCGCGCCTGGAGACGTACTACGACGATCCCGCGTTTACAGGAGATAACCTCGGCAGCGTGACGCGGGGCAACAAGACGCTGGTCAAGGCGTGGCTGGACCCCTCGGACGCGGACAGCGTCATTCTCCTGAACCGTTTCGCCTACGACGAGTACGGCAACGTCGTGTTGAATCTGGACCCGCTGGCCTCGGCGCCTGGCGGCGCGCCCGACGCGGACGTGGGCCATTATCGCGAGATTGCGTACGACCCCGTCTTTCACGCCTTTGCCGTCCGCGAGACGGCGCACGCAGGGAACGGCAGCGCGCCGTTGACCTATACCGCCGAATATGATGGCTGCTACGGGACGATCACCCGGTTCACCGAACTGAACGGGGAAGAGACGGTTTATGGCTACGATGACTTCGCCCGGCTGACCCATATCATCGAGCCGGGCGATTCGCCGGAATTCCCCACCGAAGAGTATTCGTATCATCTCGCTCAAGCCGTGTCCGGCGGCACGGGGTTGCCCTACGCACAGGGGTTGTGCAACTTCATCGAAATACGCAAGCTCGACCGCACGCCGGGTTCCGGCCCCAGAAGCGACTGCTATCACCTGACCCGGAAGTTCGTAGACGGGCTGGGCCGCCCGCTCATGACGAAGGAAGAAGCGGAAGACGACCCGGACACGGGCGCGCCGCGTGTCGCGGTAAGCGGGGCAACGCGTTTCAACGCGCGCACGCGCCCGGCCTATCAGCTTCAGGCGTATTACACGATACAGTCCGGCGGCACACTGGAGGCGCTGCTCGCATTCGAAGATGTGCGCGCCCCCGGCTGGCAGGGATCATTCCATGAGAATGGCGCGCTCGTTGCGCGCGACCTCGCGCACGCGCACAAGCTGCAATACGAGTACGACGCCATGCTGCGCAGCACGCGCGTCGTCACGCCGGACGGGGCCTCGTCCCGCACGGAGTACGAACCGTTTGTCCGCAAGGCCTTCGATCAAAACGACGCCGATCCCGCATCGCCGCATTACGGCACGCCGTCGATTGCGTTTCAGGACGGGCTGGGCCGCCTGGTGCGTGTGGACGAACAGGCGCGCCTGAACGATGACGGGACGCCCGCGGCCGCGATTCGCGCATGGACGACACGATACGCATACGACGTGAACGACCAGTTGACGCGGATCACCGACGCGCAGGGCAACGTTCGCATTATGCAGTACGACGGCCGGCAGCGCTTGACGTACCTGGACGACCCGGACCGGGGTGGGATGCAGTTTGCCTACGATGCGGCCTCGAATCTCGTGCAAACGGAAGACGCGAAGCGGCAGGTGGTCGAATACGCCTATGACGGGGTCAACCGCATCGTCTCCGAGGAATACCGCGACGAGGGGTTGCCGTTTTCCGCGAACCGTTCGCCGGATGTGCGCTATTTCTATGATGCGCCCCTTGGCCCCGTGGACCTCGGCGCGGGCGAGACCGCAACGCCCGAGAATACCGCGGGCAAACTCGCCGCGGTGCAGGACCTTGCCGGGGAAGAACATTTCTCCTATGACGCGCGGGGACGCATCGCGTGGTCGGTCAAGCGCGTGCCGGACCCCGCGACCGGGTCGCTGCTCTCGTACACCACACGGCTCGAACACGATTCGATGGACCGGCTCGTCGCACTGACGTATCCGGATGGCGACCGTGTCGAGCAGGGCTACGGGCGACGCACGACCCTCGACCGGATCAGCGGCGGCGGATTGAGCAATCTGGACAGTGTGCCTTATGTTTTGCGCGACGCGGAACAGACGCCGGCGGGCAAGCCCGCCGCGTTGGCGTTCGGCAATGGCGAGCGCACGGAGTTCCGCTTCGATTCGCGCGGCCGGCTTGCCGGGCTGCGTACGTTCGCCGAGGACAGCCCCGGCAACGTCCTCATGGACTACCAGTACGCGTTCGACGGCGTGACCAACATCGTGCGCATCGAGGACGAGCGCCCGGCGGCGCTGGTGCCGCAGGGTTCGCCTCGGCGCAACACGCAGTCTTTCACCTACGATGCGCTGTACCGGCTGACGCGGGCGCGCTTCTCGTACGCCGCGCCGGGCCAGACCGACCCCGCGGACCGCGGCATCGACTATCGCTACGACCGCGTCGGCAACATGCTGGCCCAGACCTCGAATATCGAGCATTTCGAAGACGGGCGATCCGTGACCCATCTCGGCGCGATGCAGTACGGCGGCGTGCTCGGCGCGAGTGGCCGCGTCGGCCATACGCCCGACGTGCCCGGACCGCATGCCTTGACAGGGGCTGACGGCGGCGCGCGCTACACCTACGACGCCAACGGCAACGTGACGCGCGCCGACGGCGTACTGTTGACGTGGGACTTCAAGGACCGCGTGGCGGCTGTCGAGCGCACGGAGGCCGACGGCGCCGTGACGCGGGCGGAATACACCTACGACTACATGAGCCGCCGTATCACGAAGCGCGTGTGGCGGCGCGAAGCGGGCGCGGCCGCCTTTCCTGAAACGCTTTCGAGCTTCGCGGTATACGTGAGCAAGTACTTCGAGCTGCGCGACGACGGGCGGCCCGTGAAGTACGTCTGGTACGATCAATCGCGGATTGCCCGGGTTCTGGGCACGCTGGAACCGGGCGAGGAACGTATCCAGCAATTCCGTCTTTTCCCGGGGTGGAACCTGTTGTCCATGCCGCTCGACGCGGAAAATGCTGCCGGGCAGCTCGGCGTCGACGCGGATTCGAATATCGAGGGTTGTTTCCTGTGGCGAGCGGAGACGAAGCAGTACGTGCCGTTGCATACGGGAGACGCACTGCCCGCGGGGTCCGTGTTCTGGCTGAAGGTCCGGGCCGCCGAGACGCTCGAGGTCCGCGGCGCTTACGTGGCGGGAGCGGCGCAGTCGATTCCCGAGAACGGTGGCTTCATTACGCCGTCGGGTTCCGATGCCGTGCCGCTTGCGGAAGTGCTTCCGGCGAATACCGTCGTGTGCAGGCTCTTTGACGCGGCCGCGCAGCGTTGGGTCACATTGCGGTCCGGCGAAACAGCCGATATCGGCGGCGTGGAAGCGCCCTCGCTGATCGCGCCGGGGCAGGCGCTCTTCGTGCGCACGAGCGATCCAGTTGTCGTGCCCGCGCCGGCGTTGCGCGCGGCCATCGAGTACTATCACGCCGACCATATCGGATCCACGGCAGTCGTTACCGATGGCGCGGGCGCTGTGCTGTCCGAGACCGCATATTATCCCTTCGGTGAGGTGCGAAACGATTTCGAGCCGGAGGGCTCGGGCCCCGTGCTGCCGCTTGCCTATCAATTCCTGCAGAAGGAACGTGACGCGGAATCCGGCTTCCAGTACTTCGAAATGCGCTATCTGGCCGGACGGCTGGGCCGTTTCCTCAGTGTGGACCCGCTCACGGGCGAGTGGCCGCGCGACGCGCTGCTCGACCCGCAGATGCTGCATCCCTATGCGTACAGCCGCAACAATCCGGTGACCTACGTGGACCCGGACGGCAACATCCCCGAGGAAAAGAAGAAGATCTCGCGCCCGAGCTGGCTGGGCTGGCTTCCGACCATCGATTTTGAGAAGGCGTCGGACCGGTCGGGCCGCATGGGCGCGTTCCTGACCTCCTTCAAGAAGACGCTGTACGGCATGGCCCAGGAAGAGAAGGACCCGGGCCTGTACTTGAAGTTCAATGACGCGCACAAGAAGCTCGGCCTGCATCCGGATATCATGCAGATTAAGCGGAAAGGCAAGGTCGTGCACAGCGTGTACGACGTCGTGTCTGAACAGGACATAGCGGACGCTATCGACAAGGCGGCGAACGAGCGGATTGGGAAGTGGGTGGACAAGATACGCACGAAGCTCGGTCTTCCCTTGCGCGCGGAGACGCTGGAACAGCAGGAAATCGAGCGGAACCGCGGCAAGTTCAACAATGTGCTCGAGGAATTGCTGCAGCGCACGCAGGCGACGAGGTCCGCGCTGGACCGCGATGCCGTGACGAATGACGTCAAGGACAGCGGCACGGTGGACACGCGTTCGCAGGGCGGCAATCCCGCGCAGGATGTGAGGGAACGGCAGAAACTCATTGGCGAGCACCGGGCTCGCCCGGAAACGGACAGCGACACATGAGCGGTCAACCGGCGATACGCGGAACGCAGGCCTCTTCGCAAGCGATGCCAGAATCGAGGAGCGAGACAATGAATACGAAGGCAACCTTTAACGGGAAACAGGCGCGCACGGAACGTGTGCGGCTCGCCGCCGTCATCGCGGCTTTTTGCGCCCTGGCGGCTGCCGGGGCGGCGCGCGCGGGCATCCCTGAACCGGGCATTACCCTGTATGGACGGGTGATGAACGAGAACGGGGACCTCGTGACCACCGGCACGCTCACATGGACGTATACCCCGCCTCTCGGGGGCACGGTGATCCAGCAGTCGACCCAACTGGGCCTTGTGTTCGCGGAAGGCGGGCCCTTCTCCTACGTCATAGAGATACCCGCCGAACAGGCCGTGGCCGGGTTTCCCGCGACGGACCACGTTCTGCAGTTTGCCGCGGAGCCCGTGGACTACACCCGGAGCGCCACGGTGCAGAGTATTGCCGCGATGGTGCTCGGCTCGCAGGTGGTCGGCATATCCTCCGCGGACCGTGGTACCGTCGAGCGGCTTGACCTGCTCGTTCAGGGGATCGTGGTGGAAGCGCCGCCGGCGCCCGCCAACCCGAGTCCCGCGGACGGTACCACGCGCGTGTCCGTTTCGACGGCGCTGTCCTGGCGCAGCGACGCGGGCGTGACCGACTATGACCTCTACTTCTGGAAAGCGAACGACCCCACGCCCAGCACGCCGCTGGCGTCCGGGCTGCTGACGGCGGCATACACCTTCACGCAGCCGTTGGCCTTCTCGAACACGTATAACTGGCAGGTGCTGGCGCGCAATACGGTTGGCACGACGCTCGGGCCGCGGTGGAGCTTCACGACGGTCAGCGAATCCGGCGAAGAAGGATTTGACTGGGGCGACCTGGGCGGAACCATAGCGGGCACGGGCCAGGTGATCAACTGCAACGGATCGCCGGGTGGCCAGGACGCCGCGCTCGTGCTCCAGTGGTATGCCGGGCTGGTGACGCAACTGGGGAGTTGTCCGGACGCCGTCGAATACAGCGCCCCGGCCTATCCGCCGGGTGCGGACGTGAACGGCGATGGTGTCCTCGGCGGGCAGGACGCCTCGGAGATCCTGAAGTACTTCGCGGGGATCATCAATTGCTTCCCCGCGGATACGAATTGTGACAGCCAAGGGCCGGGTAAAGCGGGCAAGGCAGGCGGCCCGCCGCGGGTCGTGTCGATTCCAGACGGGTTGGACCTGCCGGAAGACGGCGGCGAACTGGCCGTGCCGGTGTCCATCGATCTCGCGGATGGCGTGTCCAGTCTGCGCCTTGAGGTCACCTACCCCGCGAACCAGTTGAGCCTGGCGGGCGTTGAGACCGGCCCGGCGGGCGCCGGTTGGGGCAAGTTCACGGTGAATGCGCTACCGGGATGCGTCGTGCTGGCGGGCGCGGGCGCGCAGGCGCTGTCAGGCGGCGGCGAGATCGCCGTCTTGCGTTTTGACACCGCGCCGGAGGCCACGGGCGGCCACTTGCGCCTGGGCGCGCGCACGGAATTGAACGACCGGCACATCGCCATCAGCGTCGAGAACGGCTTCTTTGGCGAGGTAGCGGCCGAAGGCGAGGGCGAAGGCGAGGGCGAAGGGGAAGGCGAGGGCGAGGGCGAGGCGGGCGGTCCCGGCAGTGAAGGCGAAGGCGAGGGCGAAGGGGAGGGCGAAGGCGATGTCCCGGCGGCGCCCTGCGAACCCGTGCAGGACTGCTACCGGGCCTACACCGGACTCTACGAAGTTGGTGACGACATGTGCCTGTCGGTACCCTGCCCGGTTATGCCGGAGACAACGTATGTGTGGACGCGCAATTATCTGCCCATCGAGCCGAACGACCGGACCAGCGGCACGACGGAACGCACGTTGCGCATCGTGAATCTCCAGGTAACCGACTCGGGCATCTATCGTTGTGCCTACGACGACGGCAGCAAAGCGGATGCGGAGTTCATGGCCGTGATTACCGTGGTCACGTCCGTTCCCGTGAGCGGCGCCGGCGCGCTGGCCGCTCTGTGCGGGCTGCTTGCCGGGGTGTTTGTCGTGCGCGAGCGGGTGCGCAAGGTGCGCCCGCGGCAAGGCGCGGACCCCCGGTAGGCTGGAACGGGCCGCGACCCGCGGTGTGCAGCAGGGTCACTCGGCGTTGTCGAGCGCAACGCCGAGTCTGTGCAGGTGAGACTTGATCTGCCTGCGCGCGTAGGGCCAGAGTTCCCTGGGCGTGTCGTCGTAGGCGCTTTCGAGGATGGCGTCCAGCGTCTGCGCGCCCCGGTCGAGCGCATCGCGAATCCGCCGCTCGCGGTCGAGCCGGTGCGCGATGAGCGCGGCGATCGCGTCCCTGCCGCCGCTGCCCCACAGGGGCAGCCCGTGCGCCGGAATGAGCAAGTGGAACGACAGCGCGCGCAGCCGCTCCAATTGTTCCAGGTAAACCGTCATGTCGCCGCCTTCGCCGCGGTCTATGAGCACCGGGCCGGGATTTGCGAGCATGTCCCCGACAATGAGCGTTCCCGTTGTTTCTTCGAGAAAGCAGAGGTGACCCGGGTCGTGGCCTGGTGTCCGGTGGCAGCGCAGGCGCCAGCGCGCCGTGCCGCCGACTTCGATGACCTCGCCGTCCTCCAGCCCTCGCGCGATGGGGAAGGGTACTTCGTTTGCGATGGACGCATGCCCCCAGAGGGGCGCGTCGAACGCGCCGCTCACGAACGGCGCGGCCGCGCAGTGATCCTGGTGCCCGTGCGTCAGCACCACGGCGCGAACCCGCCCGCCCAGCATGCGCATGGCTTCCAGATGCTGGCGCAAGTGCTCTTGTTCCGCCTCATCCGCCGCGCCCGGGTCAATGACCAGCATTTCCTCCTCGCCGATGATGACGCAGTTCGTGTGCGTGTTCGGCGGCAGCGTGCGCGAACGCAGCGGCAGGATGTGCACGCCCCGGCGCATCTCGAACAGGTTTGGGATGTGGTCCGAATGGACGGACGTGTCCGCCAACCGCGGCAGCGCTTCGTCGAGCGGCAGTTTCGCAAGGTAGCGCAGCACGAAAGCGACCGGCGTGGACAGGCGCAGTTCCCCGGCGTGCCAGCGCCGGCGCGCTTCGGCGGGCGTGAGCCAGTCCAACCCGACGATCTCGCTGTCCGGCGCCGCAATCTCCTCCTGCGGCGGGCCCGTGTACCGGTAGAGGAAATAGCGGGTCTGGAACCGGACTGGCGACCACTTGGGCGTAAGCCAGGCGCCCGCAGGGGTGAAATCCGCCGCGTGGATGCTCAGGCCGAACTGGCGCAGCACCGCCGCGAGGGAGGTTTCGCCGCTTATGAGTCCGTGGCGCGCCTGGCGTAAGGTCTCGATAGGGGGCAGTCCGCCGCGCGCGCAGAGCAAACCCGTTTCCTCGAAGACTTCCCGGACCGCGGCGCAGATGGCGCGGCCCGTCTCGTCATCGGGCGCGTCCTGCACGCAGGCGGGGTCGTCGTTCTCGTGTACCGACCCGCCCGGAAATACATGGTGTCCGCCCATGAAGCGCAGTTTCTGGTTCCGCCGCGCCAGCAATATCTCGAGGCCGCGGTCCTGACGCACCAGCAATCCGGCGGCCGCCCGGCGCGGCGTCGCGGACTTCGACGGTTCCAGCATGATGCAGGCTCCTTGTTGGGCGAGATAGTGCCTGATGCGGGCCGCTCCTGGCAATGCAGCGGGGAATTGCGGTCATTGTTTCCCGAACAAGATCATTCCTATACTGGACGCGCTCCCAAATCATCTGGACGGGATAGCCCTTCATGGCGGAATCGAAATTCGCGGACGTAGCGCTGCCGGTGCCGGTGGACCGTGTCTTCACGTATGCCGTGCCGGATAGCCTTCAGCACCGGAGCCGTGTCGGCATGCGCGTGGTGGTTCCGGTGCAGACCCGCACGGAAACGGGGTATCTCGTCGCGCTCCACGACGAGACGGAACTGGAAAAAGTGCGCCCGATCATCGATCTACCGGATGAAGAACCCGCGTTCGACGCGTCCATGCTCGCCCTGTGCCGCTGGATGGCTGATTATTACTGCTGTTCCTGGGGCGAGGCGTTGCGCTGCGCCGCGCCGCCCGGCGTCGCGGCTGCCACGAAGATGCGGTACCGGCTGGTGGCCGAGCGGTTGGGCGAAGGGCGGTTCACGGAGCGGCAAGAGCATATCGTCGCGGAGTTGTACCGGCGCGGGCCGCTGACGGAGGGGCAACTGGCCCACGTGGCCGGCCGTCAGGCGCTGAGCAACACGCTGCGCGCGCTGGTTCGCCGCGGTGTGATCATTGGAGAGCCGGTTGTGCGGGCGGGGGTCTCGATCCGCACGGAAACGTACGCGCGCCTGAACGAAGAGAACGTGCTGGGGCAGGATGCGCTCGAGAAGCTGATGCGGCGCGCGCCGAGGCAGGCGGCGGTCTATCTCGATTTGTTGCACGGCCAGCCGGAACGCGCCGCGACGGGTTTGTACGAAAAGCATAATATCGATTCCGCAATATTGCGCGAATTGGAGAAGAAGGGGCTGATCACGCGGTTCGAGCGCGAGTTTTACCGCGCGCCCGAATTGTCCGGCGAGGGCGGTTCGCTGAAGCACACGCTGAACGGCGAGCAGCAGGCCGCGCTCGACGCCATCGTTGGCGCGGTCACGGACCGCGCGTTTCAAACCTTCCTGCTCAAGGGCATCACGGGTTCCGGCAAGACGGAAGTCTACCTGCAGGCGATCGAGCACGTGCTGGCGATGGGCCGCCAGGCCATCATGCTGGTCCCGGAAATCTCGCTGACGCCGCAGACCGTCGGGCGGCTGGTAGCGAGGTTCCGCGAATCGATCGCGGTGTTGCACAGCGGGCTTGGCGCGGGCGAGCGTTACGACGAGTGGCGGCGCGCGCGGCGCGGCGAGGTCCGCATCGTGGTGGGCGCGCGTTCCGCCGTGTTCGCGCCGCTCAAGGACCTTGGGCTGTTTATCGTGGACGAAGAGCACGACGGTTCGTACAAGCAGAACGACACGCCCCGCTATAACGCGCGCGACGTCGCAATCATGCGCGCGCGCGATGCGCAGGCCGTCTGCGTGCTGGGTTCCGCCACCCCGTCCATAGAATCCCGCTACAACAGCGAGCGGGGCAAATCCATCCTGCTTGAATTGCGCCGTCGTGCGACGCAGGCGCTGCTGCCCGAAGTGCGGCTCGTTGATATGCGCACCGAGACCGCCGAGATGGGCGGCCAGGTAATCCTGTCGCGCAGTCTGGAAGACGCCGTGCACCAGCGCGTCGCAAACCGCGAACAGGTGATCCTGCTGCTGAACAGGCGCGGCTTCGCGCCGTTCGTGCTGTGCCCGATGTGCGGCTGGGTCGCCGAGTGCCGGGACTGTCAGGTGAGCCTGACCTATCACCAGCACAGCGGCAACCTGCGCTGCCACTACTGCAATGCGGCGCGGCCCAAGCCGGCCGTGTGCGAGAAATGTCATTTCAATCCGCTTATCTATCTGGGCACGGGCACGCAGAAGGTCGAGGACTACCTGCTGCGCACGTTCGCGGGCGCGCGTATCGAGCGCATGGACGCCGACACGACGGCGGGGAAAGGCGGCCACGCCAAGATACTTGGCCGATTTGCGAACGGGGAAATCGACATCCTCGTGGGCACGCAGATGCTCGCGAAGGGCCACGACTATCCGGGCGTGACGCTGGTCGGCGTGATCAATGCCGACACAGGCCTCGCGCTGCCCGATTTCCGCGCCGCTGAAAACACGTTCCAACTGCTGACGCAGGTGGCGGGCCGCGCGGGCCGGGGCGAGCGCCCCGGCGAGGTGTTTCTCCAGACGTACCGGCCGAAGCACTATGCCGTGCAGGCCGCGCTGCATCACGATTATGACGCCTTTTACGCGCACGAACTGGCGTACCGGCGCAGCGCGGGTTATCCGCCGTTCCGGCGCATGGCGAATTTCCTCGTCGAGTCGGAAGACCCGCAGCTTGCCGAGCGGCATGCCGTGCTCTTGCGCCGTATCGTCCGTGAGACACGCGAGACCCTTGGTGGCAATGCGGGGGTTATCGGGCCCGCGCAGGCGATGATCCGGCGCGTGAAAAAGAAGTACCGCTGGAATCTCGCGTTGCTTTCCGCCAATTCGAAATACCTGAACACCCTGACGCGCGCCGTGGCAGAGGCTTTCGTAGAAGCCGCCGGCACGCGCCGTGTCCAACTCAAGACCGATGTGGATCCTTACGGTTTCTGAGATGCGGAATACATGCCTGGAGACGGACTGGCGCGGGCGTTCTTGCAGGTACGCTGTTGTCGTGCTGACATCCGGATCGCGTATGCTTTCAGAAACCAAGGGAAGAACAGGATGAAACCGATGAGATTGATCACTGTTGTTCTATTGGCGGCCTTGACCGGCGCAACGCTGGAGGGATGCGGCCGGGAAGCCCCGCCGCAACAGGCCGCTGCGCCTGACCCGCTTGCCCCGGCGGTGACCGTGCCGCCATTGCCGGCGCCCGCGGCGCAACCGGAGGCGCCCCCTGTTCCCGCGGAGGCCCCCGCGCCTGAAGAAGCAGCGCCCGCGGAAGCGCCCGCCCCGCCCAGAGACCCGGCTGAACTGCATCAGGCGCTGGTCGGCACCGCGTGGCGTATTGGAGACATGGAAATCGCGTTTCTGGACGAGAAGAAGGTCTTCGCGAAAGGCGGCATGGTCGCGGACCTGACCCTCGAAGGGCTGACCGCTTCGTACACGTTCGATAACGGGGTTATTACCGCGACGGCCGCGGGGCGCACGCTGACCGCCGAGTGGGACGGGCAGAAACTGCGCGTCGCCGGGAAAGAGGCCGTGCGGACGCGCTAGCGTCGCGCCGCAGGAGATCGCAAGCGTGATCCACCAGTGTCTTGTCGAACACCGGGAGCAGGAAGCGTCGTACTGGTGGTTCGTCAACAAGCGACAGGCCGTGGGCCGGTTATTGAAGCAGGGATTGCCGTCGCGCGGGCGCGTGCTGGAAGCGGGCTGCGGCGGCGGTCTGTTCGGGGCGCTGCTTTCTGACGAAGGTTGGGACGTCGTTAGCGGCGACAAAAACCCTCTCGCCGCCCGGTTTGCGCACGAGCACGGCGTGACGCGGACGGTGGCGTTCGACGCGGGGCCGAGCTGGCCGTTTCGCAACGGCGCGTTTGACGCATTCCTGATGCTCGACGTGCTCGAACATATCGAGCAAGATCTGGAGAGCCTGCGCGAGGCACGGCGCGTGCTGCGGCCCGGCGGCCTCGGCATCGTGCTTGCGCCCGCGTATCCGTTCCTGTTTTCCGCGTGGGACAACTACGTCGGGCATTACCGGCGCTATTCGCGGCGGGGCCTGTGCGCATTGGCGCGTGAAGCGGGTTTTGAAGTCGAGCGCTGGACCTATTGGAACGCGGTGACGCTGCCCGCCGCGCTCATTCTGCGGCTCAAGGACCGCCTGCTCGGCGCGCGCCTCGAACGCGGCGAGTTTCCCCGCGTGCCCCGGTTCTTGAACCAGCTGCTCTGCGCATACGGGCGAGTTGAGGCCGCATGGGTTCAGCGTATGCGGCTGTGCTGCGGCTTGTCCATTATCGTCGTGCTGCGCAAGCCGGGCTGAGCGCGGCCGCGGTCACGGG
>JAGMZX010000018.1 GCA_018005585.1 Candidatus Hydrogenedentota bacterium
AATCTGGGCGTCGTTTTCGAGCCGCCGGATGCCGCGAAGCCGGTTGGCTTCATCGACGCGGTCACCCCGCGCTGGGACTGGTAGACCGCAGCCACTAACGCAGGAGCGGCGTCCCCGCCGCTTGCCGTGGCAGGATCAGTCTCCGGAGAAGTGCTGAATGACGGCATGCACGAAGTCGAAACTCAAACAGCGCGTAGCCGCGTTTTGCCTCGAAGACGGCCTGAACTGCTTACTCGCCCGGAGATTGGAGAGATACGCCAACACGTTCCTTCATCAGACCGTCCGGTCTTCCGCTTTGTATCACTTCGTCGTTGCCTCGAATTGCTCATAGCCCTTGATGGGCTGGACCTGCGCCGCCGTGATCTTCACCCCTGCCACGGGCTTGCCGTTCCAGTCGATCAGTTTGCCCTCGACCGCTGACTGTTTCCCGCCGCCGCAGGCCGCCAGGGCCAAAACCAGCAACAGAATTGAAACACGGAACTCGCCGCGTTTCATGACTTTCCCCTCCGTTTTTCCTTCTCGTGGCCGACGCGCACCGCGCGGATTGCGCCTGTTATCCAGCTCTTGCGTGCTCTATTTTGAACCGTTGCCTGTCCGAAGGACAAGAATATGATGGCCCAGGGCAACGCCCTGGGGACAAAGACAGGGAAACGCCCGCCCTGAAAGGGCAATAGAAGGATTCCTCCCATGCCACAATCGCTATCGATGAATCTGATCCATCTCATTTACAGCACGAAAAACCGGGATGCCTGCCTCACACCCGCGATTCGACCGAATTTATTCGCATATCAGGCCGCTATCTTGCGGGAATGGGATAGTCGCGCGATCGTGATTGGCGGTGTCTCAGACCACCTACACACATTGCTTGTGTTATCAAAGAACCACGCCCTATGTAAGGTTGTGGAAGAGGTCAAGAGGAGTTCCTCAAAATGGCTGAAGACACAGGGTCGATCATTTGCGGGATTTCATTGGCAAAATGGATACGGGGCCTTCTCCGTCAGCCAGTCCCATGTGGCACACGTGCGTCGCTATATCGAGGGCCAAGAAGAACATCACCGCGCAATGTCGTTTCAGGACGAATTCCGGTCGTTCCTGAGGCGATACAAGGTCGAATATGATGAACGGTATGTTTGGGATTGACCTGTTGTTTCGCCCCTTCAGGGCTTCATTTTTCCGGGCGCCCCTATTTTCCCAGGGCGTTGCCCTGGGCGCTATCATGTCCGAGGGCGTTGCCCTGGGCGCTATCATGTCCGAGGGCGTTGCCCTGGGCTATCATGTCCGAGGGCGTTGCCCTGGGCTATCATGTCCCAGGGCGTTGCCCTGGGCTATCATATCCTTGTCCTTCGGACAAGATGCCGCGCGCCGCTTCCGTTTCCGCTATCGCCGGTCTCCGGAAGCCCTCACCCCGCTCCTCTCCCTCGGGGAGAGGGAGTGGCACGAACGTACCGCCCGTGATTCAATCCGCGCATGGGAGACATGGGCAAGATGCCCATGCCACGGGGTTGTGCCGGGCGGGCCGTTTTCGGAATAATCGGGGCAAGGCGCGGCAGCCGCCGCGCCATGTCCATGCGTGGGAGCCCGCCATGAAAATCCACATCCTCATGCTTTCCCTGCTTGTGCTGTGCGTTTCGATGACGGCGCATTCGGAAGAGCCCTACTACCGCGACCTGTATCCCGATACCTGGGTAGCGACGGACGCGCTCGGGCGTACGATGCCGGACGCGCTGGTCGTGGGCCCGCCGAAGACGGACCAGCGGCGGGTCGTGGGCATTTTCTATATCACGTGGCACAGCGACGGCATGGCGAAGGCGAAGAGTCCCTGGACCGGCGACGTGTCGAGGATTCTCGCTCAGGACCCGGGCGCGCGCCTGGACGCGGCGCACCCGCTGTGGACGGAGGGCATGTATCACTGGGGCGAGCCGGAAATGGGCTATTTCCTGAGCAGGGACGAATACGTCATTCGCAAGGACATGTCAATGCTCGCCGATGCGGGCGTCGACTTGCTTGTCATGGACGTGACCAACGCGGTGCGCTACTGGGACGAGTGGGACGTGCTCTTCCCGGTCATGCAGCGGATGAAGGCGGAGGGCAACCGCGTGCCGCAGTTCTGTTTCTGGGCGTATAACGGCCCGTCGATCGTCGTCGTGCAGGATTTGTACGACCGCATCTACGCGGCGGGGAAATACAAGGACCTCTGGTTCTACTGGGACGGCAAGCCGCTGCTGCTGTACAACGGCACGCCGTCCATCGACTCGACGGGACACGACATCAAACACCCGAACCCCAACTATGACCCGGCGGCCAAGACAGACCCGAGCCATCCGCACTATGGCGACCCGAAACACACGGTGGAATTCTTCACGGACTACTCGCAGGAGGTAAAGGATTTCTTCACGCTGCGCACGATGTGGTGGGGTTATTACGAATGGGCGGGCAAGCGCGCCATCGGCTCGGAAGACTATTGGAGTTTCGGATATGACCTGGCCGACGAGCGTGTCAAGGCAATGACACCCGAGGAACTGGTCTCGCGCCACAACGGCGTGAAGGAGCAGGCGGCGGTCACGCCCGCGCAGCATCCGTCAAGCCTCACCGGCAAATGCTGGACCCGCGAACACGGCGAACCGGAATTGAACGAATATGACCTGCCCGTGCCCACGCATGTGCCGTGGCTGGGCAAGACGGTCGAGCATCCGGAAGGCTACGGCATCTATTTCCAACAGCGGTGGGACGAGGCGATCGAGGCGGGCCCGCAGTTCCTCTATATCAACGACTGGAACGAATGGACCGCGGGAAAGTACCAGCCGCCGGCGGGGCAGACCTTCAAGTTCATGCGGCGCGACAACCCGTTCTTCTTCGTCGATCAGTACAACGCGGAGTTCAACCGCTGCATTCACCCCATGCGCGGCGGGTATACCGACAATTACTACATGCAGATGGCGCAGAACATCCGCCGCTACAAGGGCGCGCGGCCCATTCCGGAACTGCGCGGGCTGACGCCGGTCCAGATTGACGGCGCATTCGAAGACTGGGAGGCGGTCAGCGTGGAGTACCGCGACACCGCGGGCGACACATTCCACCGCGACTATCCGGGCTACGGCGGCGCGCATTACACGAACGACTCCGGCCGCAATGACCTGCTAACGTGCAAGGTCGCCGTCGGCGCGGAATCCGTGTGCTTCCATGCGGCCACGCGGGAGCCGGTCACGCCGCACACGGACCGGCATTGGATGATGCTGTTGCTGGACGCCGACCGGAACCACGACACCGGTTGGCACGGTTACGACTATCTCGTCAACTACCGCGTAATCGACGAAGACACTACGACACTGATGCGCTGGGACGCGGCGTCGGGCACTTGGGTCGAGCAGGCGCAACTCGCCTATCGCTACGCGGCTAATGCGCTCGAACTGGCCGTGCCGCGCGAATGGATCGGGCTGTCCGGCGGCGAAATGACATTCGACTTCAAGTGGACCGATAACCCCGCCGACCTGAACGACCCGATATCCCTGTGTCTCAACGGCGACACCGCCCCGAACCGCCGCTTCAATTACCGCTGCATCTGGAAGCAGTGAGAGGAAGTGGTCCTGTGAAGAGTTGAACAGGATGATGTTTCGCTGAGCCAATCTGCGGCGTGAAGGGAGACGGCATGGGGAAACTCAGACCCAGCGGCGGCTATCGCGACACGGCCAGTTTTCAGGCGGCGACGATCATCTACGACGCCACCTACTGGTTTTGCGAGACATTTCTCGATTCCCGTTCGCGCACGGTGGACCAGATGGTCCAGGCCGCGCGCTCCGGCCGTCAGAACATCGCCGAGGGCAGTCGTGCCGCGGCGACCTCTTCGCAAACTGAGTTGCGTCTGCTGAACGTGGCGCGTTCGAGCCTGGAAGAACTGCTGCTCGACTTCGAGGACTTTCTGCGGCACCGGCGCCTCCCGAAATCGGGCCCCGACGCGCCGGAGGCCTTGGCTGTCCGGCAAGTGCCGCAGCGGTTCAAGCGGGAGCGGCCAGATCGGACGGATCTGACCGGTCTGTCGGATCAAGAGCGCTGGACGCTGTACGCGCCGTGGCTCGATCACGCCGACCCCGCCGTGCGCGCCAACGCGATCATCTGCCTGAACCACCAGGCCAATTTCCTGCTTGACCAGCAAATCGCCGCGCTGGAAAAGGCATTTGTCGAGGGCGGCGGTTACAGCGAACAACTCGCCGCTGCGCGGCTCGCGGAGCGCGAGCGGCGCAAACACGATCCGCATGATCGGTCTGACCCGCCTGGTCCGTCAAAGCGCATTCCCGAATGCCCGAACTGCGGCAAGGCCATGGTCCTGCGTACCGCGCAGAAGGGCAAAAGCGCCGGAAAACAGTTTTGGGGCTGCTCAGCATACCCGGATTGCACGGGCCTGGTGGAGAACTGACCCAAGCCGCCAAAATTCTCGGCATCACGCGCGTGCGGCTCTGAGGAACAAGGACGAATCGCGGCAGTCGGCGCCGCCATGGCCCGCCTTGTCGGGATTGATGTCGCATCCCGCCCATAGGAAAGTGATAGCACCCGCCTTTGCGAAACGTTCCGGCGCGGCAAGAGCCGTCACCGTCCGAAGCTTGCGAATTCCTTACAACCCCGACACAAGGCGCTGACACCCTTTGCCGGTCGGGAAGCTATCGTGCATTCGGGAACTCGGTCTGGGACCGAGCCGAAGACAGGAGAATGCACGATGAAAAAGACATGGGTATTGGCGGGGTTGCTGGGCGCGTGGGCATGCGTGTCCGCCGTGATGGCGGAGCCGGTGGCGCTTACGCCGCGGGTCACGGACGCGGCCCTGTACAAGCACGGCTACGGGTATGTCACGGCGTCGGTGACGCTGCCCGCAGGCGCGGGGGACATTGCTGTCGGGGAACTGCCGGAAGCGGCGCTGGGCACGTTCTGGTTCGAGCCGCTGCCGGACGGGACGCATGTCTCGGCCGTGCGCCGGGAATCGCGCAAGGAGACCATGGAAACGCCTGCCGCCACGATCGCGGACCTGATACGCCTGAATGCGAACCGCCGCGTGCGACTGCTAACGGACCAGGACGAATTGTCGGGGGTGTTGCTAGGGTCTGTGGCTCCGGCACCTGACAGAGACACGGAGGAGACGCCCGCCGGCATCCCGGTGAAGCCGCTCGCCGCGGATTCGTTGTGCCTGCTGCGGACGGACGACGGCGGCACCGTCGCGTTGCGCACGCCGGAAATCCGGCGGCTGGTGCTCCTGGAGGACGGCGTGTTCACGGAACCGGTCGAGCGCGACACGTGGCGCCTCGCCTGCACGCTTTCCGGGCCGTGCGGCGGCGGCGAACTGCGCATGCACTACCTGGTCTACGGATTGAGCTGGATTCCGGCATACGAAATCGGCCTGCGCGACGACGATACGGCCCGTGTCGTGTTCCGGGGCACAATTCTCAACGACGCCGTCTCGCTCGATGGTTGCGCGGTGTCGTTCGTCGCGGGGCATCCGAATTTCCGGTTGCGCACCGTTCAGGACGCACTCCTTTCACCGCTTCCAATCGCGGAATTCTACAGTGCGCTGCAGCGGGCATTTGAGCCCGCCGGCCGTTACGACGGCGGGATGACGACGCAGAGCCCCGGTGTGCCGTGGTTCGTGAGCAATTCACCGGGTCCCGTCGAGCAAGTCCGCGTGCAGCCGCAACAGGTCGAATTGGACGGATCGTTCGAGGAGGACATGTTCTTCTATGCGCCGGTGCATGCGACGCTCGAACGGGGCGAACGCGGCGCGTTTCTTATTGGCAAACACGATGTCCCGTGTGAGCACGTTTATCTCTGGGAGGTCTCGGACATGGCGCCCCGGGATTGGGGCGGGAGCGGCGAAGGGTTGGCCAATCCTGCCGCGGACGCACAAACCGTGTGGCACTCGCTACGTCTTACGAACGCGTCGGGCGCGCCCTGGACCACGGGGTCCGTACTCGTGACGCGTGGCGGAAACCCCATCAGCCAGGATGTCCTTCAGTACACGCCGCCGGGCGCGGTGGCGGATTTCCGGCTTACCAAGGCGCTGGGCGTGACCGCTTCGAGCCAAGACCAGGAGACCAACCGCAGAAACAACGTGATTCGCCGCTACCTCCGCGGCGGGCCGGACGAAATCGTCACGGTGCGCGGTGTCATGCGCATTCGGAACAACGAGAACGACACCGTGCGGGTCGTAATCAAGAAGCGTTTTGTCGGCACTTTGCTCGAGACCGCGCCCGAAGCCAAGGTCTCGAAAAGCGCCGAGAATATCCGCAGTTACAATCCGGCCGGCGAGATGGAGTGGCAGGCGGATCTGGCGCCCGGCGAAGAAAAGGAATTTACGTATAGTCTCGACATGCTGGTCTACTAAGGGAACGCGGGACATGGCGGGAGGCGGCGGTTGTGCTTGTGAAAGCGACGGTACGCTGTCGCACTCCATCGCATTGGAATCAGGGCCGGCGCATGCGGAAGCGTTCGAGGACGTCATGCACGTCGCGCCGGTCGAGCGGCGGGGCGCTGCTGTAGAAAAGATGGGTCGCGCAGGCGCAATCCGTGCAGCCGAACCCGCGCGAGCCGGGTGCGAGCACGCGCGCGAGGGCGTGAGCCAGGTCGCATTCGAGACGGACGGATGCGCGGACGGCCAAGGCCTCGACCGGCGCGGCGCGCGGGCGCAGGTAGTCGATGTGCCAGTGGCGCGTCTTGTGCGGGCGCAGGTGCCGGGCCATGCGCGCGGCAAGGTTGGCCATCGCGGAGCCTACGTAGATGTAATGACCCTTGCGGAACGGGACGGCTCCCAGCGAGCCGACTTCGACCCGCGTGGTTTCCTTGAGTTCCAGGAGCAAGAGATACGCGCCCCGGTCCTGCGCCTCGCGGTCGATGTGCTCCCAGGGAATATCGAGCAGCCGCACGCCGCGTCCGAGCGTGAGGTCCTCGCGCCACGTCACCGAGACGGGCAGGATGCGCACATAATCGCGCACGTCGAGCAGGGTCCGGCTGAACGCGAGGTCCGTGTGGAAATCGGGCATGAACCAGCGCACGTTCGGCGTGTGCACGACAAACACCACGGCCGTGCGCGTGCCGCTGCGCGCCATTTCCGCAAGTTCGAGCAGGTGCCTGCGCCCGCGCTCCGTCACGGCGTCGGGGAACATGGCCACGCCGTTCCCGAACAGCGTGCAGGACTTCACCTCGACGTAGAGCTCGCCGGCCGCGTCGCGCAGCAGGAAATCGAAGCGGCTGCGCCCCACGGGCGCTTCCGCGCGCACGATGGCGGCGTGTTCCAGTCCCGGGATGCGCCGGCGTTCGAGCAGGCGCCGCGCCACCGCGTTCGTCGCGTGGGTGTGCAGCAGCACGGGCGCGCCGTCGCGCTCCACGGCCACGGCGGTAAAGCGGGTCCTGCGCGCCGCGCCGGGATCCGCGTTCTCCGTGACGTACAGTGTCGCGCCGGGGAGCAGCAGCTCGCGCAATCGGCCCGGATTTGGCAGGAACGCCTCGACGGGCGGGCGCCCCGGCGGCGCGCAGCTCACCAGGAACCGGTTGGGCCGCGCGATGAAACGCGCCTGGAAAACCGGTGTCGTGAAGAAACGATTGGACGCGCGCATGCGTGCGTGTTTCCCTCCGGTGGATACAACGCGGCGCGGAAACGCGGGAATCGCGGGCCGCGCCGGATGCGAGGGTCAAGAGTGGAGCATCGCGGGCCGGGAATCAACTTCCGGCCGGCCAAAGAAACGCTGGTAGTTGAAGACCCACAAGGTGATGAACCCCATGCAGCCGAGGATATGCCAGAACGCATGCCAAGGAAAGACATAGAGGCTGATTTCGTCATTGCCTGCTGCCGCGACGAACATCCCGGCCAAGAAGAACAGGAAGAACATCCAGAACAGGGGCCGCGCATGGCGGGGGATCTTCCGGAACGACACGGCAATCACGCCGACGCACACCCAGGCGTTCAAGATCAGCGCCAGTTCCCCAAAGTAGAACTGGCCGAAATCCCCGAAGTTCACGACGGGTTTCTTCTCGATGGCCCAGATTTCCAAGGCGAGATAGGCCCATACGCACAGGTTGACCGTCGTGGACGCCGCAATCAATGCACGGCTCGCCCGCGGATGCAGGAAGTCCCGGCTGAACGCAATCTGCAGGGCGAATGCGAGCAGAATGTTGGTGCCTACGTCAAAGAAGGACGCCACGCGGTACCCTTCCACGGAGTGGAGCCAGACCGTGGGGATGCCGGTGATCAGGACGCACGCATACACGAACATCCAGCGCCCGGGCTGCCGGCGCGTGAACGCCGTAAAGAGCAACGGCAATATGCCTCCGAAGCAGGTGCAATAGGACGTGACAATATTCGCGAGCTGGGCGTCGTGCTGGTAGGCCATGGACCTGCGATTCCTCGGTACCGGAGGTCTCCCCCGGGGTTTCATCAATCATTTGATGGATAGACCCGGCCGGAATACCCGCGGTTTCGGGCCCGGCGACAGTTGAAACCGCAGTCGCGGCCGGGGTGCTGCCCGGCGCGTAACGGATTCGATCTCCAGGAGTATGTTTCGCTATGATCCGAGGCCGTCGTGTGTCTTGCGGTCCCGCGGCCGCAACTGCGCCGGCCGTGCATTTCAAGTCGTCCTAATATCAGTGGAAGTGGCTGACATAATTCGTAGAAGAGCGTGTCAAGATCGTTAACGCCTTGCGCCAGGGTGATTCCATCATATCCATGAAGAGACCCGCGTTATTCCTGCTTGCCCTCGTCACGCTTGGCTGCACCGGGAACGGCGGCGGCATGCTGTCGGTATCCGGCGAAATCGAAGGGGTGGGGGTGAACGCGGGGAGCCGGATCGGGGGCCGGGTCGTCGAAATCCTCGTGGACGAAGGCGCGCCCGTTTCGGCGGGCGACGTGCTGGTGCGGCTGGACGATACGGAGGCGCAAGCCGCGGTGGCGGCAGCGCGGGCTCGGGTGGACTCCGCGCGGGCGACCCTGACCAAGCTCGAAGCGGGCGCGACGGAAGAGCAACTGCGCCAGGCGGAGGCGGCGGTGCGTGTGGCGGAGGAGCAGTACCGCATGGCGGAGAACGGCGCACGCGACGAGGAAATCCGCGCGGCCGCGGCGGTGCTGGAGGGCGCGCGCGCGGCGCGCGACACGGCGCGCTCGGATTTCGAGCGCATTGCGCGGCTCTACGAGGAGCGTGTGGCGGCGCGGCGTCAATATGACCAGGCAAAGGCGGCGTTCGACGCGGCGGAGGCGCAATACAGGGCCGCGGCCGAACGGCATGCCATGCTGGAGGAAGGCGCGCGGAACGAGGAAATCGCCATGGCCAAGGCCGCGCTGGAGCGGGCACAGGCGGGGCGCGATGAACTCGTGCGCGGGCCGCGCGAGGAGGACAAGGCGGCCGCCCGGGCGGCGCTGGACGCCGCCGCTGCCGACCTGCGGCGGGCCGAGACGATTGCGTCAGAAATGGTCGTCACCGCCCCTAGGGACAGTGTGGTCGAGTCGATTGCCGTGCACGTGGGCGACCTGGTCGCGCCAGGACCCGTAGTGCGTCTGATAGATCCCGGCGACCTCGAAGTGATGATTTATGTCAGCGCCGCCTTGCTCGGCCATCTCCAAGTCGGGCAGACGCTGCCGTTCACCACCGATGCCCACGGAAACGAAGTCTTTGAAGGCACGATCGTCCATATCTCGACGCAGGGAGAATATACGCCGCGCAACCTGCAAACGCAGGAAGAGCGCGTGCAGCAGGTGTTCGGCGTCAAGCTGAAGCTCGATTCCGCGGGCGGCAAGCTGCGCCCCGGCATGACGGTCGCCGCGCGCATCCCGGACCCGCGGAAGGTACCCTGAGCATGGCCGGGGGCGCGGCGTCCAAGCCGGTCGTGATCGAGACGCGGGAGCTGTCCCGCCGGTTTGGCCCCCTCGTGGCGGTGGACCGGGTCAACATCGCCATTGAAGAGGGGGATATCTTCGGCTTTCTGGGCCCGAACGGTTCGGGCAAGACCACGCTGATCCGCATGTTGTGCGGGCTGCTTCGGCCCAGTTCGGGCCAGGCAACCGTGCTCGGCCACGACGTGCGCAACGACAGCGAGGGGGTCAAGCGCAGCATCGGCTATATGTCGCAGCAGTTCAGCCTGTACAACGACCTGTCCGTAATGGAGAATCTCCGCTTCTACTCGGGCGTCTATGGCATTCCGCGCAAGCAGCGCGCGCAACGCATAGACGACGTCATCGGCATCGTAGGCATAGACCGCTACCGCAAACAGCTTGCGGGCCGGCTGTCGGGCGGCTGGAAGCAGCGGCTGGCCCTGGCGTGCGCGCTGGTGCACCGGCCGCGCCTCATGTTCCTCGACGAGCCGACGGCGGGCATCGACCCGGTCGCGCGGCGCGACTTGTGGAATCTCCTGTTCGACCTGGCGGGACAGAATGTCACTTTCTTCGTTACCACGCATTACATGGACGAGGCGGAGCGGTGCAGCCACCTCGGCTACATCTATTTCTCCCGGCTCATTGCCTACGGGACGCCGGGCGACCTGAAGAAACTCGATGACGTGACGCCCGAGGGCTGCGCGCGCCTCGAGTTGCGCGTGCCGCGCGTGGCGGCCGCGATGCGGTCGCTCAACACGTTTCCCTATGTGCGCGACGCGACCATCTTCGCCGACGTGGTGCATGTGCTCACGGCGAAAGGCACGGAAGGACGCATCGTAGACGACCTGCGCCGGAGCGGATTTCCGGACGCGGCGGTCCAGCCCATCCCGGCAACGCTCGAGGACGTGTTCGTCACGCTGACGCGAAGCCGGACGGGGGACAATCATGATTAACGGCATCGGCGCCATTATCTACAAGGAGACGCGGCACATCCTGCGCGATCCGAAGACGCTCTTTCTGATGCTGGTGATCCCGAGCCTGGAGTTGATCATCTTCGGCTACGCCGTGGACCTCGACGTGCGGCACATCCCGACGGTCGTCTGCAATCTCGATGCCCGCCAGGAAAGCAAAGCGCTGCTCGACAGCTTCGTCAACACGGGCTATTTCGATATTGTCGGTTACGCGAACTCCGGCCAGGAGATGGTCCACGCGATTGTGCGCGGCGACGCCCGGGTGGGCATCAAGATTCCCCCGGATTACAGCGAGCGCGTTCTCACCGGCGAAAAGACGGAGGTGCAGGTGTTGCTGGATGGCAGCGATTCGACCGTGGCGATGCAGGCGTTGAACGTCAGCAGCGCGATCGGCTTGCGCAGCTCGGTCCAGATTCTTGGCAGGACGTCGCCGAGCCGGTGGGAGCTTCCCGTGGACATGCGCCAGCGCGTCCTCTTCAACCCGGACATGAAGACCGCGAATTTCATGGTGCCCGGCCTCGTGGGCGTGATTCTCCAGGTGGTTATCATGCTGCTCACTTCGTTTGCGATCGTGCGGGAAAAGGAGCAGGGCACGCTCGAACAGCTTATCGTCACGCCCGTCTCGCGCCTGGGCCTCATGCTGGGCAAGCTTGTTCCCTTCGGTGTCATCGGCGTGGCGGAAGTCGTATCCGTGCTGACGCTGATGCGCGTCCTGTTTCAGGTTCCGATAGCGGGGAGCCTGCTGTTGCTGGGGGGATTCACGGCGATCTTTCTGTTCACGACGCTGGGGCTTGGCCTGCTCGTATCGACCTTCGCCAGCAATCAGATTCAGGCCTTGCAGATTTCCTTTCTCATCCTGCTGCCCACATTCCTGCTGTCGGGGTTCATGTTCCCCCAGGAGACCATGCCGCCGGTCATCTACGCGATTGGCCAGGTTGTCCCCGCGACCTACTTCCTGCGAATCCTCCGCGGGATCATTCTGCGCGACGCCGGGTTCTACGACCTGTGGCCGAATGCCGCGATCCTGGCCTGCATGGGCTTCTGCGTGATCTGGCTGGCAACGCTGCGGTTCCACAAGACGCTGGCGTAAGCGTTCACCCGCGCGGGTACGCGCGGGCGGAATGCGGCCGTTGTTCGGGTCTTTGCCGCTGTCTCAATAGGAACCAGGGACGAACGTCCGGGAATCCGCATTCAAGGCCCTCTGCCAGCACCTGCCTGTGGCGTCCCTGCTTCCCACGGTTTTCCGGGAAGATTGCCGGCGCGGAAGCGGCCCGTGCTACTATCGCGTCACCCTGGGAGTTCCACTCATGCCGCAACATGCACTGTCGCGATTGTCCTGGACCCTCGAGGGCTGGCGACCCTATGCCTGGATGCTCGGCCGCAAGCCCGGCGCAAGTCACATCCAGGCGGATATCGCGCCGGTTTCGGCGCGCGTGCCGGGGTCGGTGCAGGCCGCGCTGCTGGCGGCGGGGCTGCTGCCGGACTGGCATCTGGGCGTGCATTCGCGGGACTGTGAATGGGTCGAGCACCGGCACTGGCTTTTTGAAACCACGATACCGGCGGCGTGGACGCCGCCGGGCGAACAGGCCGTGCTCGTTGCGGAAGGCCTGGATTACGCGGGCTGGGTCCTCGTGGACAACGTGGAGGTTGCGCGGTTCGCGGGCGCGCTGGCGCCGCACCGGTTCGACCTGACAGCCCAGATCAGCGACGGCCGGCCGCACCGGCTCAGCATCTGTTTCGATGAGGCCCCGCCCGAGCAGGGGCAGATCGGATATTCCTCGCGTTCGCGCTACTTCAAGCCGCGCTATCCCTACAGTTGGGACTGGTGCCCGCGGCTCGTGCCCGTTGGCGTCTGGGACGCGCTTTGCCTGGAAACGGGGTCAAGCGCGGCATTCCGCCTTGACCGCGTTCGCGCCACGCTCGCCGGGGACTACGCCACGGGCCGTATCGAGGCCGCGGTCGGCACCGAAAGTCCCGCGGCGGAAGGCATGACGGTCCATGCAATTCTCCTGGATGGCGAGCGGGAATGCGGGCGCGCGCGGGCCCCGCTCGAACAAGCTGGCGCGACGGTGGCGCTGGACGGCCTCGCCGTGCAACCGTGGTGGCCAAACGGCGCGGGAGAGCAGAAACTGTACACCCTCGAAGTCCGCGTCGTGGATGCGCACGGAGCGCCTGTCTGGCGCGCGGAGCGTCAGGCCGGGTTCCGGCATATCGCGTGGCGCGCGTGCGAGGCCGCCCCCGAAGGGGCGCTGCCCTGGATTTGCGAGGTGAACGGAACGCCGGTCTTCCTGCAGGGCGCGAACTGGGTGCCGCCGCGCATCGCCTACCATGACGTTACAGAGGAAGACTACCGTGCGCTCATCGGCCTGTACCGGGAAATGGGCTGCAATGCGCTGCGCGTTTGGGGCGGCGGCATTCTCGAAAAGGAGACCTTCTACGACCTGTGCGACCAGGCAGGCATCTTCGTATGGCAGGAATTCCCGCTGTCTTCGTCCGGCGTGGAGAACCTGCCCCCGGACTGCCCGGAGGCGATAGCAACGCTCGCCGGCATCGCGCGTTCGTACATCGCGAGGCGCGCCCATCACGCGTCGCTGCTGCTGTGGTGCGGCGGCAACGAACTCACGCTTGCGGACGCCTCGCCCGTGGACGCGTCGCATCCGTGCATTGCGGCGCTGCGGCGTGTAGTCGAGGAGGAAGACCCCGGGCGCCGGTTTCTCCCCACGTCGCCGAGCGGACCCGAGTTTTACGCGCACGCAGCCGCGTACGGCAAGGGACGGCACCACGACATCCACGGGCCGTGGGGCATGGCCGGGTTCGCCGGCCTGGAAGCGTGGCGCGCGTACTGGGAGGGCGACGACGCGCTGTTCCGTTCCGAAGTCGGCATGCCCGGCGCAATGGACGCGGACCTGATCCTGAAATACGCGGACGGCATGGCCTGCTGGCCGCCGGAGGGCGAATACTGGGGGCATACAGCTGCGTGGTGGACGCAGTGGGACCGGCTGCAGGCGCAGTTTGAACACATGGGTCCGGAGGCGGGGCTGCGCGCATACGTGCAACAGACACAGGCGTATCAGGCGGCGGCTTACGCGGTTGCGGCGGCTTGCTGCAAACAGCGCTTCCCGAAGTGCGGCGGGTTCCTCATCTGGATGGGTCACGACTGCTTCCCCTGCCCCGCCAACAACTCCGTTATCGATTTCGAGCGCCGGCCCAAGCCGGCATATTTCGCGCTGCAGCAGGTCTTTCTGCGGCGGTAGGAAACGGGTTCAGCCTGCGTGCTCGAGCACGATCTTTATGGCGCCGGTGCGGCCCTTGTGGAGAAACGCCTTCGCGGCGTCCTTGTAGCGCGCCATGGGGAAGCGGTGGGTGATGATGTCGGCGGGGTCCACCGCGTTCGTGAGCAGCATATCCGCGGCGATGTCGAAAGAAGTCCGGCCATCGGCTTCCGAGGCGTGGCAGTTGATGCCGGAAACCTGGACTTCCTGCGACCAGATGGGCGAGTAGTCGACGCGCCCCGGCTTGAAGTTGATGCCGACCAGCACAATAGCGCCGCCGCCGCGCGCCCAGCGCAGCGCATGTTGCAGCGTCGCGTCGCTCCCGACCGTGTCGTAAATGCGGTCAAAGCCTCCCAGCAGGATTTCGTTGCCAAAGTGGCCGCGCACGTAACGCGCGCCCGCGGTTTCCGCCACGCGCCGGTAGAGGCCGGGGCCTTCCTCAATGACCGCCGCACCGTATTTCGCCGCGACCCGCGCCTGGAATGGATAGCGCGCAAGGCAGTGTACCGCGGCGTCCGGCGCCATGCGCCGCAAGGCCACGACGGCAAGCAGTCCGATGGCGCCGCCGCCGATGACCAGCACGCGTTCGCCCGGCCGCGGGGGCGCCTTGAGCACGCCATGCGCGGCGCTTGCGAGCGGCTCTATCAGCACGGCGGCGTCGTTGCTCAGTGCCGGGGGGACGCGAAACGGCTGCGTCCGGTGCATGACCATGTACGGCGAGAAGCCGCCGCCGGTGTCCCGCAGGGGCAGGCTGCCGCGGCCCAGGTTTTCGCAGAGCATGTAGTTGCCCCGCGCGCATTGCGGGCACGGAGGGGCGTGCTCCATCTGGAAGCACGACGGCCAGTCGATGCGCAGGACGACGCGATCGCCCGCGGCCAGCCCTTCCACCTCACTTCCGGCCTGGGCCACTTCGCCGACGAGTTCGTGTCCGAGGAATTTACGATGAATGCCGGGCACGGCCGCGGAAAAGCATTTCGGGTCGAGGTCCATGAACATGAAATGCAGGTCGGTGCCGCATAGACCGCACTGAATATTGCGAACCTTGAGCCAGCGTTCATTGGGAATCGCGGGCTCGGGCACTTCCGCGTAGCGCAGCGGCGACAACGGGCCGAGCGCTGCATAGCGGAAGAGGCGTTCCGCGACTTTGAGGGCCATGACTTTACCGGGACGGTTCTCGAAAAAAAGCGCCTTCATAGGCACGCCTGGACCGCCGCGACAATGGCGTCCGCTTCGTCCGCCGTGAGCAACAGGCTCGGGCGCAGCACGACGGCGTGCCGCGCCACCGCACCCGGGAGCACAAGCAGGCCGTTTGAAGCGGCGCGGCGGCAGAACTCGCGGGCCGATTCTTCCGTGCCGCAGTCCAGCGACAGCGCGAGACCGGTCCCGGCGGCGTCGCGGAAAGGCGCGCCGGGCCGCGCCGCGATCCCGCGCAGCGCGTCGAGCAGCCGCGCGCCCATCGCGGCCGCGTTGCGCCACGGCTCGAGGCGCGCGTAGGCCTCGAGGGTCTTCAGACCGACCCGGCACCCGATATCCGACCCGCCGAAGGTCGAGAGGTGAATCATGGGATGCGCGTTCATGAAACGGTTAACCTCCTGCGTCAGCAGGGTCGCCGCGATGGGAAACACGCCGCCGCCGAGCGCTTCGCCCAAGACAAGGATGTCCGGCGAGATGCCGAGCGCCCCGTACGCGAACCGTGCGCCCGTGCGCCCGAAATTGGTCTGTGTCTCATCCGCCACGAGCAGCGCGCCGGTCTTGCGGCACGCGCGTTCTATCGCCAGCGCATACTCGGGCGAGACGGCGCGGCAGTGGTTCTCGACCTGCACCGGCTCGAAGATGAACGCCGCGGTCTTTGGCGTGATCGCCGCCTCGATCGCGTCCGAATCGCCGAAGGGCACGGTGCGCACCTCGGGGACCAGCGGTCCAAAACGCTGCTTGTCCGCGCGGTCGGACAGCGTGAGCGCGAATCCCGTGTGCCCGTACCAGCCGCCGTCCACGGTGACCAGTTCCGCGCGGCCGGTGTGGCCCCGGGCGGCCTTGCACGCGAATTCCATCGCTTCGCCGCGCATGACGCTGTACACCGCGCATTCGAGCGGCCCCGGCACGAACGTCGCGAGCGCTTCCGCCAGGCGCGACTTCTCGACCGAGATCATCGGGAAGTTGCCTTGGTCCGTCTCGCGCATGGCGGCGCGCAGCGCCTCGATGAGTTCCGGCGGGCGCCGCCCGAGGTTGTACGTGCCCGCGCCGCAGACGCAGTCGAGATACCGGCGGTCGGCGGTGTCCCAGACCCACGCCCCCTCGCGCTTGCCTTCGAAGAAATCGTGGCCCATGGCGCGCAACCACTCCAGCCGGCCCTGCGCCAGGCCGGGACACACAGCGGCGGGGAATGCCTGGTTCATGACACGCGCCTCCGCGAGGGCATCCATTCCTCGATGCTGCGCAACAGGCCGAACAAGGCCATCTGTGCCCTTTCGTTATTGAGCAGCCGGAGCACGCCGGGGACTCTGACGGCGAGCAGGGCCGCGGGCAGCAGCGTCATCATGTCGCGCACGGATTCCCGGATAGCGGCGATGACCTCTTCGAGTTCCGCCTCGCTCACCGTGATTGGGACCATGAAACGCATGACTTGCGGCGCATTGCCCGAGTAGGCGGCGAAGACGCCATGCCGCGCAAGCGCGTCGGACATCATGGGCCCCATGAATTCGTGCACATACTCGATGCCGACCATGAGCCCGAGCCCGCGCACGGCGCGCACGATCCGCGGGTTTTCGTCGCGCAGGTCTTCCAGGGCCTGTCTCAGGCGCGCACCGCGCCGCGCCGCGTTCTCCCACAAGCGCGTTTCCTCGATGTATTCGAGCACGCGCAAGGCGACGCGGCAACCCAGGTCCGTCCCGCCGCCCCACGTCTCGTGGAACAGCGGGTTGCGGTCCACGAAGTCCGTCAGGACGGGCACGGGCCGGTATACGGCCGCCGCCATGGGGTAGAGGCCGCCGCCCAGCGATTTCGCGACGGTCATGATGTCCGGGACTACGTTCGCATGTTCACTGGCGAAGAGACGCCCGGTGCGCCCGAAACCGGTCTGAATTTCGTCAAATATCAGGAGAACGCCCTGTTGGTCGCAGAGGTTGCGCACCCCTTCGAGATAGGCGGCGCCGGCGGGAAAGATGCCAGCTTCGCCCTGGACCGGCTCGAGAAGCACGGCGGCGGTCCGGTCCGACACACGCGCGCGCATCGCGCCAAGATCGTTGAACGGCACAAAGGTGAAATCCGGCATGAGCGGTTCGCAGTAATGACGGTAATGCGCCTTGCCGTTGGCGGACAGCGCGAATCCGGTGTGGCCGTGGTACGCCTTCACCGTCGCGACGATCTCGCTGCGCCCGGTCGCGCCGCGCGCGAGCTTAATCGCGCAGTCGATCGCATCGCCGCCGCCCGCCGCAAAAAGAACCTGATTCAGGTCGCCGGGCGCGAGCGCGGCCAATTTCGCCGCGAGCGCCAGTTTGGCCGGCGAAACCATGTGAAACGCGCCCATGTCGAGGTCGTTCAGAGCCGCGTCCAGCGCGTCCATGACGGACGGATTGTGACGGGATACGTTGAAGCAGCCGGCGGCAGTGAAACAGTCGTACATGCGCCGGCCCGATGCGGCGTCCCGGAATCCGACGCCTTCCCGGTCCGTTTCTACGACGTCCAGGTGTCCCGCGCGCAGATACTTCATCTGACCGCGGTTGAGGTAGCGCGAGAACCGGGCCACGAGGCTGGCCTTTTCCGCCTGGGTCATGCGTGGCCCCGGCGGTGTGGTGCTGGACATGGGTCTTCTCCTCGCTACAAGACACAGGGTGATTCTTTCACGCCGGGACGGGGCGGCGCAATGCCGGTCGCGGCGGCTTGACCGGGTCGCGCGCCCGTCCCATAATGCGCCGGTGCCGCAAGGGGAGAAAACGCCGATGACCAAGGTGGGCCTGATCGGACTCGGGCGCATTGCCGGCCTGCATCAACTGGGTTACGCGGACTTTCCGGATGCGCGGATCCACGCGGTTTGCGACGTGAATGCGGAACTGGCCGAAACGCGCCGCCGCCAGTGGAATGCCGCCAAGTCTTATACGGATTATCGCGCGTTGCTGAGCGACCCGGAGATTGACGCGGTCGAGATCGTCACGCCCCAGACCGTGCACGAACCGATGGTCATCGACGCGGCCGCCGCGGGCAAGCACATTGCGGTGCAGAAACCCATGACTACGAGCATGGCTGCGGCCGACCGCATGCTCGATGCCGTGCGCAACGCGGGCGTCCTGTTCAAGGTGACGGACAATTACGTCACGCACCCGCCCATCGTACTGGCGAAGCGCCTCCTTGGCGAGGGGCTCATCGGCGACCCGATTATGCTGCGCATGAAATTCGTCGGAGGGCAATGGGAAGGCGGCTGGCAGGTGCCGCCGGACACGTGGGCCTGGCGGCGCGAGGAAGTCGCGCGCGGCCGTGGTATCCAGACCTTTGACCACGGCCACCACATGTGGGCTACCGCGTGGTTCCTGATGGGTGAGATCGAGCGTGTCGTGGCGTGGATCGATTGGACCAGCGAGTTCATCGACTGTCCCGCGGTGATCATGTGGAAGTACAAAGACGCGAAACGGTACGGCACGTGCGACTACACGCAGGCTGTCGATCTCCAAATCCCGACGCGGTATTATTCGTGCGACGAATGGTTCGAGGTCACGGGCAGCCGGGGCATCCTCCTCGTGCGCCGCTGCACGGGCAATATCCTGGATGGCCCGCCGGTCAGCACGTTTACAAACGACGGCTGGAAACATTATGACGTGCCTTCCGACTGGGCGGAAGGCTTCCGCGGCGCCACGCGCAACTTCATCCGCGCGGTCCAGGGCCGCGAAACGCCGCTGCTCACGGGCCAACAGGCCCGGGAGGTACTGCGGTTCGCCTTCGCATTGCGGAAATCCGCGGACGAACGCCGCGAGATTGCCTTGGACGAAATCGCGTAGCAGCTATCCCAAAATCCGTGGGACGACGGGAATCGTATATTCGATTGGAGGATACCATTCAAAGACGCGGCTTGACTGTGCCCGCGCCCCTGCAAGAGGCAGGAATCGAGTTATGGCACAGTTGCCGGTTCGGCAACGGGGGCTCTCGCCGGCTGCCGGTATTTGGGCTGTTTTTCGTATCCGGCCAGCCTTGCGCCCGGCGGAATCTTGGGACGCAGATTTTCTGCTTGTCTTTTAGTGCGGATAAGTACTATAAGTAGCCAATTTTTGAGGCAATCCGGCTCTTGGGTTGGGCTGGTCCGCAGGAGGCGAACGTTGAAAACGCGCGAGATAGGCGACCGGAAAGGGTCGCAAAGAAATGGTTCTGCCACAGTCAAGACGCTCGGGCCCATATCGGACCTCGAGCGTCATTTGCCAACGGAATGGTGGCGGACGCTGTTCAATTCGCTGTATCTGAAGACGGACGGCGACGTCGTCGAGAATCCGGAAAACACGCGTCAGGAGGTGGACATGGCGACCCGCCTTCTGGGGCTGCAACCGAACGATTACATTCTGGACATGTGCTGCGGCCAGGGGCGCCATTCCCTCGAACTGGCGCGGCGCGGGTTCCGTCACGTCACGGGCTGCGACCGTTCGCGGTACCTGATTCGCCAGGGACGGCGGCGCGCGAAAGCGGAGGGGCTCGGCGTTTCGTTCCACGAGGGCGATGCGCGCAAATCGCGGTTGGGCGGGCGCCAGTTCCATGCGATCCTGCTCATGGGGAATTCCTTCGGCTATTTTGAACAGGAATCGGACGACGAGATGGTGTTGAAGAACCTGGCGCAATTGCTGCTGCCGCACGGCTTGGTGTTCATGGACCTGGCCGACGGCGAATGGCTGAGCCAGCATTTCGAGGCGCGCACGTGGGAGTGGATCGACGAACAGCATTTCGTGTGCCGGGAGCGCGCCCTGTCGAAGGACGGACGCCGCATCGTCACGCGCGAAGTCATCACGCACGCGGAAAAAGGCGTAATCGCGGACCAATTCTACGCCGAGCGCCTGTACACGCGGGAGCAGCTCAAGGAACTGCTGGAGAAGGTCGGCTACGAGTCCGTGCGGTTCCATGAACCGCTCGAAACGAACTCGACGCGCGGCCAGGACCTCGGCATGATGGCGCACCGGCTCATCCTGACGGTGAAGGCGCCGCGGCGGGCCGTGCCCGCGGCCGTGGCCAAGGCGTCGCGCACGAAAGTGACCGTAGTCATGGGCGACCCCGAGATGCCGGACCGTGTCAAGGTGAATGGCCAGTTCAATGCGGAAGACATGGACACGATCAACAAGATGAAGGCGGCGCTGGCGGAACTGCCAGAGTACGAGTTCGCCTATCTGGACAACCACCAGAATCTGCTGCGCACGCTGGCCGCGAATCCGCCGCACCTGGTGTTCAACCTTTGCGATGAGGGCTTCCGCAACGACCCGTTCATGGAACTGCATGTGCCCGCGCTGTTGGAAATGCTGGACATCCCGTACACGGGCGCAAGCCCGGCGTGCCTCGGCCTGTGCTACAACAAGGGCCTCGTCAATGCGATTGCCCAGTCGCTCGATATTCCGACGCCGCTCGAGTCTTATATCGGCCCGGACGATTCGCTGGCCACGCTCCCCGCGACGCTACCCGCGCTGCTGAAGCCGAATTTCGGCGACAGCAGCATGGGCATCACGAAGGACGCCGTGGTGCACAACGCGGAGGAATTGCTCGAATATATCCAGTGGATGCGCGCCAGCTACGGCAAGTGCGCCATTCTCATCCAGGAGTTTCTTACCGGTCCGGAGTATACCGTCGGCATCGTGGGCAATTCCGGCTTGACGTACACGATCCTGCCGCTGCTCGAGGTCGATTACTCGAAGCTCGACCCCGATTTGCCGCCGATTCTCGGTTACGAGTCCAAATGGCTTCCAGACTCCCCCTACTGGGACCAGGTGTCTTACCGGGAAGCACGGCTGGACTCCGACGCGCGCCGCCAAGTGCGCGATTACGCGAATGTGCTGTTCGAGCGTCTCGGTTGCCGCGATTATGCCCGTTTTGATTTCCGCGCCGACGCCAACGGCGTGGTGAAACTGCTCGAAGTCAACCCGAACCCGGGCTGGTGCTGGGACGGCAAGATGAACATCATGGCCGGACTGCGCGGACTGCGTTACGCGGACCTGCTCAACATGATTCTCAAGGCCGCGCAGGAACGCCTCGCTGTCCCACTCCCCGTCAACGTTCTCTGACACCACCCGGCGCGGGCACCCGGTCTCTGGCTCACCGGTAAGGCCGCGCCCAGCGTTCCATTCGGGTGTCTTCGTTGCGGATGCGCCAGCGTATGAGGTGCTGCGCGTATTCCGCAACGGCGGCGGCGTATTCGCTGCGTTGCGCGACGTTCACGAATTCGCCGGGATCCGCGCGAAGGTCAAATAACAGAGGTGGAACCGCCTCCTCGCCGAACGCCACGAACTTGAACCGGTCATCGCGGACCACCCAGAGGCGGCACGTGTCCGGGTTTGCGGGCCGTTCTTGATCGCGAAGCGACGTATAGTAGTAATACTCGAAGAAAATGCGCGGCTTGGCCTGCGCTCCGGGACGGTCGTGGACGCGCGGCAGCAGGCTCGCGCCCTGGAACCGCGCGTGCGGCGGCGCGCCCAGCCATTCGCAGATGGTGGGCCCGATGTCGATTGCCTCGCAAAAGCCGCCGACCCGCGTGCCGCGCGTGGCGTCCGCCCGCGGCGACGGGTCGCGGATGATCAACGGCACGCGCAGGGCCGCGTCGAAGTAATGGGATTTGCCGGTCAGGTAATGGTCGCCCAGATGTTCGCCGTGGTCCGAACTGAAGATGATCAGCGTGTTTTCCCATTGACCTGAGTCGCGCAATGCCTGAAACAAGCGGCCAAGACACGAGTCGATCTCCGAGACCATGCCATAGTAGCAGGCCTTGAATTCGCGCATCTCCCGCTCATCCATCAACTGGTCATTGGCGTTGTCCCTCATCCGGCGCAGATACGGGTGCAGGCCGTCCCGCTCCTCGGGCCGCCGCGTCGCGGGCGGCAACGCCGCCAGGTCGTACATCCGGTGATACGGCGCGGGACAAAGGCCGGGCCCGTGCGGCTTGAGGTAATTCAGGCTCAGGAACCAGCCGGTATCCGGTCGCGCGCCGATATATTCAACGGCCTGTGTGGTGACGAACTGGGATTCGCTGTCTTCGGCCCGGTAGCGCGCGGGATACCAGCACGGCAGGTGCTCGCCGGGGCCACCGGGCGGCACATCGGGCGCGTACATGACCTCGCGGCAGCAGGACGCGGCGGGGTAGTTTTTCGCGCGCAGCCACGCGTACCATTCCGGACAATCGTATTCATGATCGAGCAGGAATTCGAAACCCGGCAAGGCATTGTGATAGTTCAATGATGTGGTGTACGGGTGGCCCCCGGGCAAGGTGCGCGGGTCGATGGCGTAATCATTGTAGCCCATGATCGCGGGCCGGAATCCATGACAACGCAGGTGCATCGCGACGTTGTCGTTCGCGTCCGCAAGCGGCGTCATGTTGTCCAGGCAACCTGTCGCGCACATGTAGCGCCCGGTATAGATGCACATGCGGCTCGGCGCGCACGGCGACGCCTGAACGAAACAATGCGTGAACAGCGCCCCTTCCGCCGCCAGCGCGTCCAGGTGCGGCGTTTCAATGACCGGGTTGCCCGCCGCGCGCAGGCAGTCCGCCCGGAATTCATCGGCCATGATCCACAGGATATTCTTGGGCATTGTGCTCTCGCGCCTCGCCGCTATTTGCTTTGCAGCAGCGCCAGCATGGCGCGGTCGAGCTTGTGGCCGCGCCAGTCTTCGCATATCGCGTCTTCACGCTGCGAATCGAGGATGCCGAAGGGGCCGCGGAAATTCCACAATGCCCAGCCCATGCCCGCTTCCTGCCAGAGTTCGAGACAATCGCGCAGCCACGCCAGCACGACGCCGTGCGGCGTATGCCGGAACGCGCCGCATTCGCCCACATGCACACCCACGCCGCTTGCCGCCAGTTCCCGCCATTTCTGGAAGCGTTTTTCGCGCAGGCGTTCCTTGTCCCAGACCACGTGTTCGCTTTCCCGCAGCGGCCATGTGGGCAGAGGCCAGCGCTCCGATTCCTGGACCCACGACGCCCGGTAGTGCGTCAGCGGCATGGGGTCGTAACCGCGCGTGCTCTGCGCGACGCCCAGCGGGACCAGCCCGTCGACCGGTTCGCGCCCCCAGAACATCCCGTCGCAGATGATCAAGCGTTCCGGGTCGTGCTCGCGGATAGCCTCGATGGCGCGCTTCATCACGTTCACGTAGACGGACTCGGTAATCTTGCCGGGCTCATTGACAAGGTTGAAACTGAGCGCGGCGCCGGGAATGCCCTGATGCCGCTTGGCGAAGTGGCCCCAGTGGAACGCAAACGCGCGCTGAGCCTCCTCGTTGTCCCAGAGCGAGACCGGTTCGGGATCGCCGCCGACGCAGTAGCCCGGCGCACGGTGAAAATTCAGGCACACGTGGATGCCGTGTTTCTGCCCATAAGCGACGGCGGCGTCAATCTCTTTCAATTCCGCTTCATTCAGCGTGTACCAATCGCCGGGTTTCGCCCAGCAATGGTAGGACATCGGCAAGCGCACAAAGTCAAAGCCCAGTTCGGCAATCCACGCGAAATCCTCCTCAACAAACGGCTTGTTGCCGGGCACCCAGAACTTCTCGAGCAGGTTGAAGCCGCGCCAGCGCGGCAGCCGCTTGTGAAGCGGCGTTTCCGGCTGCGCGGATACGGCGGACGCCCACGCAGCGCCCGCCATAACGGTCGCCGATGTCTTCAGGAACTCGCGACGCTGCATGTGTCATTCTCCTCGAATACCGTGCAAAGAACGACGGAATCCGCTGCGTGTTCAGTCCAGACTTTAACACGCCCGGGGCTTCCTGGGATACTTGACGTTTCAGGATTCGGGAGGAACGGTCTACGCGGGAAGGCAGCAACTTTTGGAGCAGGCGCGGCGTTGCCGTGGGCGCGTGCGCGTGGGTGCTGTTCGCCTTCGTGGCGGTGACGGTGCGCGGTATCCGTTGGGAGGAGAATTACGAGTTCGCGCAGGTATTGCTGGGCGCGGTCTCGTACCCGCCGGGGCACCCCTTGTACCAGCACGTTCATAATACGCCGAGCCTGCAAACATACCTGGCGGCGGCGCTGCTCTGGATCGATCCGGACCCGCGCCTGACGTGCGGCGTGCGTAACGTGTTGTATGTCCTCGCCAAGACCCTGCCCGCCTTTCTCCTGGGCGCCGGGCTTACGGGGCGCGCCCGTTGGGGTCACGCGGCGGCCGTGCTGGCCCTGCTGGCGGGCAACGAATTCGCGACGACCTATCCGTCGCGGCCGTGGCCCATGTTCGCGGGCAACGGCGCCGTAGGAACGGGGGCCGCGCTGCTCGGTATCGCGTGCCTCTGCAACGGGTGGAACGCGGCCGCGTATGCCATCGCGGGGCTCATGCCCGCCCTGCACCTGGGCCAATGCGCGCCGCTTCTCGCCGTTACCGGCCTCCATGCCGCGCACACGGCGTGGCGTGGGCGGCGGGGCGATATGCGGCGCCCATGCGCCGGATTGCTCGCGGGGCTCTCGGTCACCTTGATTGCCTTTCTCGTCTTCTGGTATCTGCGCGTTCCCTGGCCGGAGTCCGGGCCTTATTATGACCCGATTGCGCCGGAAACGGTCTGGAAGGCGTTCCTGACGCACTATTCCGCGCACCGCGACCTCGTCTGGGACCGGCAGCAGGCCGTGTTGGGCTGGGCTGCGCTCTCCGGCGCGCTACTATTCTTCACCGGCATGCGTAAACGCTGCTCGCGGCCCGGCAGGACCTGGTTCGGCGTCTATATGATGATTACCGCGCTGCTGGTGTGGGGGGTCATGGGCGCACACGCGCTCCTGGGCGCGGAAACACCCGCCTGGCTCATCGCGTGGATGCCCTACCGTCTCGTGAACCACCTCATACCTTTGCTGACTGTGTTCGCCGTGTTGACGGCATCGCGGACAGGCCCTGGAATCATGTGTCTGGCCGCGGCGCTGGCGTGCGCCGCCTTGCCGCACGGCGGCGAACGCGCTTTCTTGCTGTCAGCCGCTTCCGCGGCGGCGATTGTGCCGTATGCCACGTCCGCGCGGCCGCGTCTCGCCAAGGCTTGGTTTGGCGCGACAGGCGCGTTCTGGCTTTTCTCGGTCGCGGAGTTCAGGCTGGACGGCGCATTCTTCGCCGTGCCGCTGCTGGCGTGCGTAATGGTTCATCATTTCGCGGGGCGCCAGTGCCCCAATGTCCGCAGCGAGCAACACGAGGGATTGCGATGGGCCCTTCTTTCTGTTGTGGGCCTGGCATGCCTCGCCGCATTGGGAGCCAATCTGTATGCCGAGTGGCGCTCGCGTGAGGATGTTGCGGAGCGGCTCACGCCGACGGACTTCGAACTGCGCACCCGCGCGTATCTTGCCGGGCACGCGGCGCCGGACAGCATGATCGCCGCGCCCGTGTACCAGTGGCGGCTGCAAGCGCGGCTTGGCTACCCCGTGATCGCGGATGCGGCCACGCACACCTGGCTGCCTTATCACAAGCGGCTCGGCCCGACGCTGTATAAGCTGTATCGCGACCTGTATGGCATCGACCTGCGCGCGTCGGGCGGAAAGACCACGCCGTTCGAGGTCTGGCGCGAGCATTGGGGGCGCCTCTCGGCGTCCCAGTGGCAGGCCCTTGGCAGAGAATATGGTTTCCGTTTCGTGTTCGCGCCGGGTTTTGTGCCGCTCGCATTGCCCGTAGCCGTCGAGGATGAATGGTACCGCTTGCACTATATTCCGGAATGGCGCCAGGAACCCCTGTGATGGGCGAAACCGCGCATTCAACATGAGGATACCGTTGGGAGGGCCATGTCGACTGTGCCTGCGTTTCGCAGGGGCGGGGCATGCCCCTGCGGGGTACAGGAATCAAGTCTCGGGATGAATGCCAGAGGCTGCGCGTCTGAATGGAAGTGCCGCCGGCCTCCTCAATCGTTATACTTGCGCTTCTGACGGAAAGGAACACGCGTGGCGAGGACACCCGCTCCCAGCCGTTTCCCGGACCTGCGCCGGCACCTGGCGATCCTGGCCATCCTCATGGTGCTGGGATTGGCCGCATACGTCCGCGTGACGGGATTTGAATTCCTGCAATTCGACGACAACGAGATCGTTTGCGGGAATGAACACGTGACCGCGGGCCTGACGTGGCCGGGCATTGTGTGGGCGTGGATGCATCCCCATTTCGGCATCTGGATGCCGCTCACGTCGATGAGCCACATGCTGGATGCGCAGCTCTTCGGCGATTGGGCGGGCGGACACCACCTGACGAACCTGCTGTTGCATTTGGCGAATGTCGCGGTGCTGTATTTCGCGCTGTCCGCGCTGACGGGCAGCCCGTGGCGCAGCATGTGGGTCGCGGCGCTGTTCGCGGTGCACCCGTTTGGCGCGGGAGTGGCGGGCTGGGTGTCGAGCCGGAAAGAACTGACCTGGGCTCTGTGCTTCTTTCTCGCTTTGTGGGCCTACGCGCGGTATGCGCGGAAACCGGCGCCCGGACACTATGTGCTCGTATTGGTCTCGATGGCGCTCGGCGTGCTCTGCAAACCGATGATCATGACGCTGCCCTGCGTGTTGCTCCTGCTCGACTGGTGGCCGCTCGGACGCTGGCGGGGAGACACGATTGAACAGCTATGGGCACGGGCCCTTGCGTTGATCCTGGAAAAAGCGCCCATGTTCTTGCTGAGCGTGGCGGCGGCGGCGGCAGCGGTCTGGGGGCAACGAGATGTGCATGCGGTCACGTTGTACGGCGATGTCTCTCTGGGCGTGAACGCGGCGAACGCGGCGGTCAGTTACGCGCGGTACCTCTTTCACGCGGTCTGGCCCGTCTGGCTCTCGGGCCACTATCCGCACTTGGGCGAAGCGCTCACACCGCTGCTGGCCGCGGGCGCGGCGCTGTTGCTGCTCGCGATAACGGCGGCGGTATTGGCGTTGTTCCGCCGCGCGCCCTGCCTGCTTGTGGGCTGGTTCTGGTTTCTCGGGACGCTTCTCCCGGTAATCGGCCTGGTCCAGTATGCCAACGCCTCAATGGCGGACCGCTATGCCTATGTGCCGGTTATCGGGTTGTTTATCATGGCGGGTTGGGGCGTGCCGCACCTCCAGTTCAGACAACCGCCGGAGGCCGCGCTCCCCGGCAGGCATGGCGCACGCAGGAAAGACCGAAAGACGCGGCCCGCCCAGGACTCGCGCGGCATGCTGACAGGGGGCTTGGCTGTTGTGTCGATTCTGGCTCTTGCGCCCTTGGGCTGGTGGCAAGCGGGTTACTGGCACGACACGGAGCGCCTGTTCGCGCGCGCGCTGGAAGTCACGAAAGACAACGCGCTCGCCCACACGAATCTGGGCATGGTGCGCCTCACGCAGCAGCGCTGCGAGGACGCCGTCGCGCATTATCGTGAAGCGGCGCGCATCGAGCCGCGCAATTTCCTCTGGCAATACAATCTCGGCAGCGCACTTCTCGTCTGCGACCGCCCCGCGCAGGCGGTGCTCGCACTGCAGCAGGCCGTCAGGGGCAACCCGGAACATGCCCCGTCGCTCTCAAACCTGGGGACGGCCCTGCTCGACCTGGGGCGCCCGCGGGAGGCGCTCCGCTATCTCAAAAACGCTGTCCGCCTGGACCCTGCGCACGTGAACGCCCGAATCAACTACGCCCGCGCTTTGCGCAGGACGGGTAACCCGGCAGCGGCCGCGGCGGAACTGGAAGAAGCACTGCGGCTGGACCCGGCCAACACGGCTGCCCGTCAGGAACTGAATGTCTTGCGTGGCGCGGGCCAGCGACAAGAGTGATTCCCCGTTACGCTGTCTGCAAACACGCCAGAGCCCGGCGAAATCGTGAAGGATTGCACGAGTTTTCCATGACTTCCTTGAAATCAGAGAATCAAGTTGCTAGGCTCTGCGCTGAGCGTGACCAATGGTGGGAACGGTTCTCGCGGGATGCCTGACCGTTCCCTTGTTTTTGCGGCAGCTCGTGGCCTGAGCGCGCTGACGCAACGAGAGGGACCATGGCAACGACAATGACTGTCGATACGGCGGCCGTCGCGGAGATTGTCGCCAAATACCCCGCCAACCGCAGCAGCCTGATACCCATCCTTCAAGACGTGCAGGAGCACTACGGGTATCTGCCCGAAGCGGCCATGGACAACCTGGCGCAGCGCCTGAACCTGTCGCCCAATGAAGTGTACGGGGTAGCGACGTTCTATACCCAATTCCGTTTCCAGCCGCCCGGCGAACATACGATCTACGTATGCCAAGGCACGGCGTGCCACGTCCGCGGCGGGGCGGAGATTCTGCAGGAACTGGAGCACCGGCTGGGCATAGAAGCGGGCGAGACGACGCCGGACGGGCGGTTCGACCTGCGCCGCGTGGCCTGCCTGGGCTGTTGCGCGCTGTCGCCGGTCGTCTCTGTGGACGGCCACGTGTTCGCGGAAGTGACGCGCGCGAAAGTGCCGTCGATCCTGGCCAAGTACCGGGGGAAGAAGGAGGTGGCGGAATCATGAGCGGTCTGCAGCACGCCTATGATCAGGCGCAAGCCGAGTGGCAGGCGCTGGAACGGACCGCACACCCCCTCTTTTTCGTGGGGGCGGCAACGTGCGGTGTGGCCGCGGGCGCGGGCGAGGTGATCGACGCCCTGACCAAGGCCATCGGCGAGCGCGGCCTCGACGCGGAGGTCATAAAGGTCGGCTGCCTCGGGCCGTGTTCTCTGGAACCGCTGGTAATCGTGCAGAAACCGGGCAAGCCGCGCGTGTGCTACGGCCCCATCGACGGCAAGAGCGCGTTGCGGCTGCTTGACGCCTATGTGCTGGGCGATGACCCGTGCGGCGACCTGGCCGTCGGCAAGATGGACCCGGGCCAGGTGGACGGCATCGGCGATTTCGCGGACCACCCCATGCTGCGCGGACAGGTGCGCAACATCCTGCGCAATTGCGGCCAGATCGACCCGGAAAACGTGCGCCATTACCTGGCTCGTGACGGGTACCGCGGTCTTCTCAAGGCACTGGAAAGCGGGCGGGACCACTGTCTCGACATGGTGAAGCAGGCGGGCCTGCGCGGGCGCGGCGGCGCGGGTTTTCCCACGGCGTCGAAGTGGGAATTCTGCCGCAAAGCGCCCGGCACCGCGAAATACCTCATCTGCAACGCGGATGAAGGCGACCCCGGCGCGTTCATGAACCGGTCCGTGCTCGAGGGTGACCCGCACGCGGTGCTCGAGGGCATGCTCATCGCCGGCTTCACCATCGGCGCGACGGCGGGCTATGTCTATTGTCGCGCGGAATACCCGCTGGCGTTGCACCGGCTCGACGTGGCCCTGTCTCAGATGCGCGAACTCGGCCTGCTCGGGCAGAACATTCTCGGGTCCGGCTTCTCGTTCGAGATTACGGTAAAGAAAGGCGCGGGCGCGTTCGTCTGCGGCGAAGAGACCGCGTTGATCGCGTCCATCGAGGGCCATCGCGGCATGCCGCGTCCGCGTCCGCCCTTCCCCGCCATCAGCGGCCTCTGGGGCAAGCCTACCGTTATCCAGAACGTGGAAACGCTGGCGAACCTGCCGCTTATTCTCCGTAACGGCCCGGACTGGTACGCGCAATTCGGCGCGGAATCGAGCCGCGGCACCAAGACCTTCGCGCTCGCGGGCAAGATCAACCGGACCGGCCTGGTCGAAGTGCCGCTTGGCACACCGCTGCGCACGATCATTCAGGAGATCGGCGGCGGCATCCCGAACGGCAAGCAATTCAAGGCTGTGCAGACCGGCGGGCCTTCCGGCGGCTGCATCCCCGCGGACAAGCTCGACCTCCCCGTCGATTACGAATCGTTGACGAGCGCCGGGACCATCATGGGGTCGGGCGGCATGATCGTGCTCGATGAAGACAGTTGCGTCGTCGACATCGCCCGGTTCTTCCTGTCGTTCACGCAAGAGGAATCGTGCGGCAAGTGCGGCCCGTGCCGCGTGGGCACCCGCGCCATGCTGGGCATCCTCAACAAGATCGCCGAGGGCCGCGGCACGCCGCGCGACCTCGATACGCTCGAGGAGATGGCGGTAACGGTGAAACAGGGGTCGCTTTGCGGCCTGGGCCAGACCGCGCCCAACCCGGTGCTGACCACCTTGCGCTATTTCCGCGCGGAATATGAGCAGCACATCAGGGAACACGAGTGCCCCGCGTTCACGTGCAATAAACTGATTACGTTCCGCATCGATCAGGAGCGGTGCGAAGGCTGCGGCGCCTGTGCGCGCGGCTGCCCCGTGAACGCCATCCAGGGCGAGAAGAACAAGCCGCACGCGATCGACCAGCGCGTGTGCATTCATTGCGGCGCCTGCGTGAGCCGGTGCCCCTCGACAAGCGCCGCCGTATACCGGGAGAGCGGCCGGCTGGTCCGATTCGAACCGCGGCGCGAGAAGAAAGCAGACGCGGCACGGGCGTCCCGCCCGTGATGCATAGGCAAGATGCCCGACGCGGCACGGGAAGCATAGGTGAGATAGACACTATGAAGCTCTACATCAACCAGCGGGAAGTGGAAGGCCGGGAAGGCGAGACCATTCTCGAATGCGCGCTGCGCCATGGCATCCATATTCCCCATTTGTGCACGCACCCGAATCTGCCGCCGTTCGGCGCTTGCCGCCTCTGCGTGGTTCAGGTGGAGAAGATGCGCGGATTCCCGACGTCATGCACGACGCCCGTGCAAGAGGGCATGCGCGTCGAGACCGAAACGCCGGAATTGCTCAAGCTGCGGCGCAACATCCTCGCGCTGATGATGATCGAGCACCCAAACGCCTGTCTGGTCTGCGGCAAACGGGAGCTGTGCGAGAAGTTCCGGCCCAAGGCGGAGAAGGTGGGCCGCACCACCGGTTGTCACACCTGCAACAACAAGGAAGTCTGCGAAGTCCGCGCGTTATCGGAAGACCTCGGCCTGACCGAGATTCCCGTGGCGCCGCTGTATCACATGCGGCCGCTCGACCGCTCGAACCCGTTCATCGATCGCGACCTGAACCTGTGCATCCTTTGCGGACGGTGCGTGCGCATCTGCGAACACCAGCAGGGGCAGCCTGTAATCGCGTTTGTCAACCGCAGCGGCAAGACGCACATCGGCGAGGCGTTCGGGCGCAACCTCGAGGAAGCGGGCTGCACCTTCTGCGGCTCGTGCGTGGATGTGTGCCCCACGGGCACGCTTGCCGACCGCTACGCGAAATGGTACGGCCGCGCCGAAAGCGAGGTGGACAGCACCTGCATCTTCTGCGGCGCCGCGTGCGCGCTGCACCTGGGCTCAAACGACGGCCGGCTCGTGGCCGCGCGCGCGGTGAACATGGGCGTGCCGGTGTGTCTCATGGGCCGGTTTGCCCTGTCCGAATTCCTGAACGGGGAAGACCGGTTGAAAACGCCGCACGTGCGCGTCGGCGAGGTCCTGCGCGAAGTGAAATGGGACGACGCGTTGGCGTCCGTCGCGGAACAGCTTCGCCCGTACATCAATGACGGCTTCGCCCTTGTGTGCGACACGGGCACGCCCATCGAAGACCGGCACGTCTTCAAGCGTTTCACGAACGAAGTCATGAAATCGCAGCGGTATTTCGAGATCACGCCGGACGCGCACGGCTTATCGCGCGCGGCGGTGCCGGAGGGCACGCGCGCGCTCGTGACGACCGGCGATTTCGTGGACGCCGCGCAGCTCGATGGCGTCGACGTGATCGTGGTCCTGGATTGCTACCCCACACCCGTCAGCGAGCGCGCCTGCGCCGTGCTGCCCGCCGCCGTGTTTGCCGAGACCGCCGGCACGGTCCTTGACGGAGAGGGCCGTCCGCGGCCATTACGCCAGGCGTGCGCGCCGCCGGGTCAGGCTTGGCCCGAATGGCGCATCATCGCACAACTGGCCCGGACGCTCGGCGGCGCAGGGTTCGATTGGAACAAGGTGGGCGAGATCACGGCCCAACTGGGCCTGGACGATGCTGCGCTCCACGCGGACCGCGCGGAAGCGCCCGCGCCCGCGCTGGACAAGTTGGCGGCGAGCTCGTTCTTCCGGGGGCATCGCATCGAGGACTACGTCGCGGGCCTCCGCGCGCTGAAAGGCGCGGAAGGCCGCCCGGCAGACCTGCGTCCGATTCGGGCTGAAGGCCGCTTCCTCATCGTTTCCAAGCGCGAAATTGTGCCCAACTCGCACGAAATCGTCATCGAAGCACCCGAGATCGCGCGCAAGGCACAGCCGGGGCAGTTCATCATCGTCATGGTGGACGAACGGTCCGAGCGCGTGCCCTACACGTTGTGCGACTGGGACGCCGCGAAGGGGACCGTCACGCTCGTGGTCCAGGAAAAGGGCCAGTCGAGCCGGAAACTAATCCTGACGGAGGCGGGCGACCGGCTCGCGCACGTGGTGGGGCCGCTGGGTATTCCGCTCGAAATCAAACAGTACGGCGTGGTGGCGCTTGCGGGCGGCTGCTACGGCATCGGCGGCATTCTGCCGATCGCGAAGGCCATGAAAGCGGCGGGCAATCGCGTGATCGTCGTGACCGAAGCGCGCAGCCACTACATGAACTATTACGAGGAAAAACTGGCGGGCTCGGCCGACGAATTCGTCTTCACGACCATCGACGGGTCGTCGGGAGTGAAAGGGCACGCGGTCGATGACATCGGCAGGCGGCTGCGCGCGGGCGAGCAGCTCGACTGTGTCATCGCCGTGGGATGCCCGTTCATGATGATGCTGACGAGCGAAGAAACAAGGCCGTTCGGCGTGAAGACGCTCGCGGCGCTGAACCCGATTATGGTGGACGGCACGGGCATGTGCGGCGCGTGCCGGATCACCGTGGGCGACAAGATGAAATTCGCGTGCGTCGACGGACCGTTCTTCGACGCGCATCAGGTCGATTGGGACGAGGTGCGGGACCGCCGCGACGCCTACAGCTTCGCGGAAATCCAGTCGGTTGGACGCACCGAACCCGTCGTGGAACACCATGACCACGCGCATCGCGGCTGCGGCTGCGGCATGCGCGCGGAAGCGGGGGTGAAGTGATGCCTGACACACCCAACGGCGAACCGGCCCAGAAACCGAAGGCGAAGCCGAAGATTCCCCGGCAGCTGATGCCCGAGCAGGCGCCGGAAGACCGGGTCCGCAATTACAAAGAGGTGCCCTTTGGCTACTCGGAAGAGATAGCCGTGCTCGAAGCGAGCCGGTGCCTCAATTGCAGGAACCCGAAATGCGTGACGGGCTGCCCCGTTCACGTGGATATCCCCGGTTTCGTCTCGCTGGTGAAAGAGCGCAAGTTCATCGAGGCGGCGCAGAAGATCAAGGAACAGAACGCGCTGCCGGCCGTGTGCGGGCGCGTCTGCCCGCAGGAAGAGCAATGCGAGAGCAAGTGCATCCTCGCGATCAAGGGCGAGGCCGCGGCCATCGGGCGACTCGAACGGTTCGTGGCCGACTACGAGCGCAATTCCGGCGAGGTGCGTATCCCCGAACTGCCGGCCAAGACGGGCAAGCGCGTCGCGTGCATCGGCGCGGGGCCCGCGGGCCTCACCGTAGCGGGCGACCTGATCAAGCTGGGCCACGAGGTCACCGTCTTCGAGGCGTTGCAGGAAGCGGGCGGCGTGCTCACCTACGGCATTCCCGAATTCCGCCTGCCCAAGGAGATCGTGCGGGCGGAGGTGGACTATCTCAAGAAACTCGGCGTGCGCTTCGTCATGGACTACGTCGTCGGGCGCAACGCGACCATCCGCGAACTCATGGAAGACGAGGGCTACGACGCCGTTTTCGTCGGAACCGGCGCGGGCCTGCCTTCGTTCATGAACATCCCCGGCGAGAATCTCGTCGGCGTCTATTCGGCCAACGAATACCTGACGCGCGCCAACCTTATGAAGGCATACCTCTTCCCGAAATATGACACGCCGCCGATCCGCCGCGAACGCGTCGCCGTCGTAGGCGGCGGCAACGTGGCGATGGACTCCGCGCGCACGGCGCTGCGCCTCGGCGCGGTGGTCTACATCGTCTACCGGCGCGCCCGCGAGCAGATGCCGGCCCGCGCCGAGGAGGTCCATCACGCCGAGCAGGAAGGCGTCAAGATGATGCTGCTCAACAACCCGGTGCGCATCCTCGGCGACGAGCGCCACCGCGTAACCGGCATGGAATGCCTGCGCATGGAACTCGGCGAGCCCGACGAATCGGGCCGCCACAGGCCCGTGCCCGTGAAAGGGTCCGAGTTTATCCTCGACGTGGATACCGTCATCATGGCCATCGGCAACAAGCCGAACCCGCTCGTGCCTCAGACGACGCCCGAACTCAAGGTGTCCAAGTGGGGCACGGTCGAGGTGGATGCCGGGACCATGGCCACATCCGTGCCGGGCGTGTACGCCGCGGGCGACATCGTCTCCGGCGCAGCCACCGTGATCAGCGCGATGGGCCAGGGCCGCACCGCCGCCGCGTCGATCCACCGGTATCTGATGGGCGAGCCCGCGCCTGCCGCGCAGGCCGGCCAGGCCGCCGCAAGTTGAGCATAAGCGCGCCGGGCGGGGACTCAGCCCGGCTCACGCGCCCGCATTCATGCGCCAGAGCGCATAGTTCAGAATAGCGGCGAAACTCACCCAGCAGACATAGGGGATCAACAAGGCCCCAGACAGGGCGCGAACGCGCCAGAAGAGAATAACGGTCGCGAGGATGGCGGCGTCGAGCAACAGGATCTCCGCGAAAGCCCAGCCCAACGCGTGCTGCCCGAAGAATATCCAGGACCACAGCGCGTTGAGCAGAAGCTGCATGAGATAGACGGCCAGCGGCGCGGCGACGGGCGCCTGTTGCCGTCGCAGCCACACCAGCCACGCCGCGACGGCCATGCCCAGGTACAGCAGCGACCACACCGGGCCGAAAACCCAGGCCGGTGGCGTGAATGCCGGCTTGTGAAGCGCGCGGTACCATTCGCCTGCGCCGTATTGGCTGCCGAACGCAGCCGCCCCCGCAACAAGCAATATGCTGACGATAAGAACGCCGGCCTTTTCCCAAGAGGACATGGTCACGCCCGTTTCACGCGCGGGCCGTCCGCCGTGTCCTCGAGTATCCAGCCGAGGCTGCGCAACTGGTCGCGGACCGCGTCGGCTTTCGCGAAATCCTTGGCGCGGCGCGCGTCCTGACGCGCCTGAACCAGGTCCAGCACGTCCTGAGGAACGGCCGCTTCCGGCGCATCGCCGAAAAGCCCCGTGACGCGGTCGAGCCGGTCCATGAGCGTAAGGGCCTCGCGTGCGCCCTCCGCGCCCGCCACGCCGTCGTCGACCAGCTTGTTGACGTCGCGGATGAAATCGAATACCACGCCGAGCGCGCCCGAGATATTGAGGTCGTCGTCGAGCGCTTCCTGAAACGCCGCCTCGCAGGCCGCGCACTGCTGCGCCAGGCCGCCGCCGCCGCGCACCGTCTTCAACCGGTCGCGGAAATCGCGGATGCGCCGCAGCGATTCCCGGGCCGCGTCGACGGCCTCGAAACTGAAATTGTTCGGCTGGCGGTAGTGCGTGGCCAGCAGCACCCACCGGATCGCCATCGGGTCGATGCCGCGTTCGAGCAGGTCGCGCAGCGTGAAGAAATTGCCCAGCGATTTCGACATCTTGCGGCCTTCAACCACCAGATGCGCGCAGTGCAGCCAGTATTTTACGAACGTCCGGCCCGTGCAGCATTCGGATTGGGCGATCTCGTTCTCGTGATGCGGGAAGATGTTATCCACGCCGCCACAATGGATGTCGAAACTCTCGCCGAGGTATTTGAGGCTCATGGCCGAACATTCGATATGCCAGCCCGGGCGGCCCTTGCCCAGTTCCGTCTCCCAAAACACGGCGCCATCGTCTTCGTCCCAGGCCTTCCACAACGCGAAATCGCGCGCGTCCGCCGCTTCATATTCGTCCGTATCGACGCGCCCGCTCGCACCCGCTCGCAACTGCTCCAGGTCCATGTGGCTCAACCGGCCATAACGCGGAAACGTCGAAAGCCGGAAGTATATGCTCCCCTCGTGCTCGTACGTGTGCCCCTTCTCCCGCAGCGTCTTGATCATCGCGACCATCTCGGGCACATGGTCCGTGGCGGCAGGATAGACATCCGCCCGGCGGATGCCCAGCGTGTCCACGTCCTCGAAAAACGCCCTTGCATAGCGGTCCGTGATGGCCTTGAGCGGCTCGCCCGTTTCGCGGCACGCGCGGATCAATTTGTCCTCCACGTCCGTCAGATTCATCACGTGCCGGACCTCATAACCCCGGTATTCCAGGTAGCGGCGCAGCAGATCCTCGAATACGTACGCGCGGAAATTGCCGATGTGCGCGAAGTTGTAGATCGTCGGGCCGCACGTGTACAGGCCGGCCTTGCCCGCCTCGACCGGCTCGAACGCCTCCTTCGCGCGGCTCATCGTGTTGAAAAAACGCAGCGCCATCGGTCTCTCCTTGCATATGGGACAGCCGTCGATCACAACGGCGTGGGAAGCCGCATTCTAGCATTTCGCCGCCCACGCATGAAAAACCCGGGACACTTCGCCGGGAATTGGCACAAGCGGCCCATTCCGGGGTCGGCACAGGCACCCACACGCTTCGTGGGACGCCTGTTCTGGTGTCCGTGCAGCCTCTGGTCGGGCAAAAACGTCTTCCAGGGCATAATACAGATCGGACATGACGTGCCTATGCTCGTCGGCAAAGGAATACGACCTGCAAACGTTCCGGCATGTCCATTACCAGCAAGGCGACATGCGGGTGGGATGGCTTGAGGCGTTCCCCGATTACCGCACGCAGGGGGCATCCCTGGAAGAACTCGAATAGAGTCTGCGGGATATTCGTGAAGAACGGGAAAGCGGCACAATCCCTTGCGTGCGCCGGACCGGCGAGTTGGTCATCCCGTGAAGCGAACGGACCTGCTCAAAGGACTGGGCGCCATGCGCCGCGTTCTCCTGCGTCACGGCTAGCGCCACGACTGGTATCACAATCCGGAGACCATGGTGTCGCAGCCGGACCCCGCCATGCAGAAATCAAGGATACGCTGGCCAGGCACATTCTGAAGATGCTCCGTCCGGAACAGTGACAGCCCGGGAGGGAAGGACGCTCACGCGGGCCGGATTTTGCGTTTCTCCTTGTCGAAGACCACGCGGCGGCCGAGGACATACGCCAGGTCGCCGAGCAGGACTGCAATTCCGTGCCGGTAGCCGTATTCCATGTTCGCACGAGGCAGGCCGCCGTCGCGGATGCAGTCGAACCAGTTCGTCACGTGCGCTTGTCCGGGGTAGGGCGGATCGAAGTCGAGCAGCTTCTGCTCCGGGATCGATTCGTCGACGCCTTCGCTCGAATATACGATATTGCCGAGGTCGTGCCCGAAGCGGCCGCGCACCATGCCCTTCTCGAACATGAGCACGGTGGACTCGCTGTCGAGGGTGCTGCCGAAATGGCTGACGAACTGCGCGTGGAAGCCTTCTTCGTATTCGAGCACGACGGTGACCTGGTCCGGCGCGTCGCAGCGTGGGTCGTTCCCGTGCGCGTAGCGGCCGCCGAAGGCGGTCGCGGCGACGGGGCAGCCACAGCCCGTAACGAAGTGGAACGTGTTGATGAAATGGCTCATCCAGCCGCCGATGGCCCCGCTTGAAAAGTCGTGGTAACCCATCCAGCACGCATGCTGGTGCGCGTCGAAGGGACGGCGCTTGCGGTTGTACAGGAACGCTTTCCAGTCCGTGTCTTCCGCGGTCTCCGGGCCTTGGTAGTGCACCCAGAACGGGACTTGAAGCGATTCGTTGGATTCCGCGCGGAACAGCCGGCCCAGCGTGCCCGCGGCGATGAATTCCTTGACCGCGCGCGCCGCGGGACACGACATGCCCTGCGTGCCATGCTGCACGGCCCGTTTCGAGTCCGTCACGACGTCGTAGCACTCGTTGAGTTCTTTGAGGTCCGATGCAACGGGCGCGATCGGCTTTTCGACATAGACGTGCTTGCCCGCCCGCACCGCGTCGATGGTCTGGCGGCAATGCTGGTGGTCAGGCGTGGCGATAATGACCGCGTCCACATCCGGGTCATCCAGCAGTTCGCGGTAATCGGCATACATCCTCGGTTTCAGGCCGTAGAGCCCCGCTGCTTCATCGGGATAGGTCTCCTGCCGCAGTCTCCAGATATCGGCGGCCGCCACGAGCGCCGTATTCGCGTTCGCGGGCTGCACCATGTTCTGCAGAATCCAGCGTCCGCGTCCCCCGCAGCCGATGAGGCCGAGGTTGATGCGGTCATTTGCGCCGATGGCGCGCGCGGCGCTGGCCGCTGTCATCTGCGGAAGCGCGAGGGCGGCGCCTGCGGCCGCCGATGCGCGGATGAAGCCGCGCCGGGAAATGGTGTCTTCTCTCATTATCCGAAATCCTTCCGGTGCAACAGCCGATTGGGATGTCTTCTCTGGAACGAGCGGCGCCGACGCCGCCTCCACTATCAGAGCGTAAACTGCGGAATCTTGAGCAGTTCTCCGTCTTTCTGGGCGGATTCGTGGGCGACGATGCCGCAGACGGTGAGTTTGAGCGCAGCGACGATATCGACCAGCGGCTTGCGTTCTTCTATGATCGAATGGATGAACTCGTTGCCGAGATAGCCGTGCGAGCCGCCGTGGCCGCCGGGGTCGACGCCGGGCGGCAGCGGCGGCTTGGCCAATTGGAGGTTCGAGATATCGGCGAGCCCGTCATAATTCATGCCGATCATCGAGCCCTTCTGGCCGCGCACGCGGCCCGTTTCGCCGCCGTGGCCCGCGGTGTCCTTGCTCATGAGCATGCGCGACATGCCGCCTTCCGTCGTGCGCAGCAGGGCGATTTCCGTGCCGAAGACGTTGCCGTAGGCGTTCCCGCCCGATTGCAGCCATTCGAGTTCGCTCGGCATGCCCAGGCACGACACCTCGGTGAAACCGCCGCCGCTGACGCACGTGTGATAGGCCGTCGAGTGCGTCGGATACCACAGCGGCGGGCAGCCGATGCGCCAGCCTTTGTACGAGTCAATAGGCGTGGCGAGGTAGTGGTAATACTCGCCTTCGGAATAGACAATCGTGCCGAAGCCGCCCGCGTTGTAGATTTCGCGCATGGCGTAGCAATCGTCATGGTAGGCGCTCGTCTCGAACATCATGTAGTTGAGCCCCGACGCCTTGACCGCATCGAGCAGCTTGCCCGCGTCTTCGACCGAGCCCCAGACCGCGGGCACCGCCGTGGCCACATGCTTGCCGTGCGCGAGCACGTCGATGCAGTGCCGGCAATGGCTGGGCGCGTCCGTCGCGACGAATACCGCCTCGATATTCGGGTCTTTCACGAGTTCTTCGAGCGAGGGGTAGGTCTTGTCGCAGCGGCAGACTCGGGCCAGTTCCGCGCAGCGGTCGGGGAACAGGTCGCTGACCGCGGCCACCTCGACATTCGGGTGATCCTGGAAGCCGAAGGCCGCGCCGAACTTGCACACGCCGTAGCCGACGATGCCCATCCGTATCTTGCGGTCCGAGACGGGCGCCCACTCCTTGTTCTTCACCGTGTTGCTGGCGGTGTCGTCGAAGCCCTGGATGGTCTCATTATCCGCGGCGGCCAGGTTCAGCAGGCCGGCGCCCGCGGCGGCGCTTTGAATGAAATGGCGGCGTGAGAAAACGTGCGACATGGCATGACCTCCCCGTTGGAATTCCAGGGACAGTATATCGCAGGGGCGACAAACCGCGCGATGCGCCGTCCGTAAGACGTTTGTCTTTCACGCGGGGAAGCGCCACACTGTTGCGGTATGCATGAAATCACGTTCTGGAGCCGGGGTGAGCGCGCCCCGGCGCTGGAGAAGACGTGTGAGAGACAAAGAACTTATCGACCTGGGTCTGCGGCGCGGCGGCGGCATCGAAAACGCGCGCCGCTCCATTCAGCGCGCCGTGCATGCCGGCCTGAGCAAGAAGCAGGTGCGCAGACTCTTGAAAGACGTGGCGCGCGACCCCGCCGCGTTTCTGGGCGACCCGCACTTCGCGGAGTTGGCTCGGGCGCTGCAGGCGGACCACGCCGCCGAAGCGGCGATAACGCGCCGCACGGGACACGCCCCGTTCCGGCAATGGGGAGAGAACCTCGACCCGAAGTCGCTTGACCAGATGTACAACGCCTGCGCGCTTCCCGTGTCGGTGCGCGGCGCGCTGATGCCGGACGCGCACGTGGGCTATGGCCTGCCCATCGGCGGCGTGCTTGCCACGCACAAGGCCGTGATCCCGTATGCCGTCGGCGTCGATATCGCGTGCCGCATGAAACTGACCGCGCTCGACCTCCCAGCCGCGACCCTGGACGATGCCCCGGAACGGCTGAAGAAGGCCATCGAGCAGGAAACGAAGTTCGGCGTCGGCGCCTGCTTCAAGAACCGGCGCGATCATCCCGTCATGGACCGGGACTGGACGGTGTCTCCGGTCACGCTGCGACTCAAGGACAAGGCGTGGTCCCAGTTGGGCACGAGCGGCAGCGGCAATCATTTCGTCGAATTCGGCGAACTCGAAATCCTCGAGGACGGGCTTGCCTTGCCGCGGGGGCGCTACCTGGCGCTGCTCACGCACAGCGGCAGCCGCGGCACGGGCGCGGAAGTCTGCGGCTATTACAGCCGCATCGCCATGGACAAGCGGCGCGACATGCCTCGCGAATCCAAGCACCTCGCCTGGCTCGACCTCGATTCGCAAGCGGGCGGGGAGTACTGGGCCGCCATGGAACTCATGGGCGCGTACGCGGCCGCGAACCACGAATGCATTCACCGCCACATCGCGCGCAACCTCGGCGCCGCGGTCTTGCTCGACATCGAGAACCACCACAACTTCGCGTGGCGCGAGATTCACGACGGCATGGACCTGGTCGTGCATCGCAAAGGTGCGACGCCCGCCGCCGAAGGGCAACTCGGGATCATCCCCGGCTCGATGGCCTCGCCCGCGTACATCGTCCGCGGCAGGGGCAGCGCCGCGTCGCTGGACAGCGCGTCGCATGGCGCGGGCCGCGTCATGAGCCGCAGTGAAGCGAAGAAGCGCTTCACGTGGGGGGAAGCCCGGCGCGTCCTCGAGGCGCGCAGGGTAACGCTGATTTCCGCGGGCCTCGACGAAGTGCCCATGGTCTATAAGGACATCGACGAAGTCATGGCCGCGCAGGCGGACCTCGTCGAGGCGCTGGCGCGCTTCCAGCCGCGAATCGTCAAGATGGCCCCCTCCGGCGAGCGCCCTGAGGATTGATGACTCTGCAAAAAGTATCTTGTTCGCAGTTCAGCCTTCAGGCTGTCTTGAAGCCAGCCTGAAGCTTGAACTGCGCGTTTTGGGCTGCCTTCAAGATATGCTGAAGAGGAACTCGCGCACAAAAGAACCTGAGTCGGATGTAAAGAAGAAACCGGAACGGCCGGTGCGTCCCCGGAGTCGGACATGTTCCTCCTTTTCCGAGCGCTTGCCTACGCGACGTTGTTTGCTGGCGTCATGCTGGTTTTCGTGCCCGCGCGCCTGTTGGCGTGGTCCGGCATCGCCGCGCCCCCGGCGATAGGCGTTCCGCAGCTTGTCGGGGGCGTGCTGGCAATAGCCGGCGCGGCCTTTGTCCTGTGGTGCGTGACCACGTTCATTTTCGTCGGGAAGGGGACCCCCGCGCCCTTTGACCCGCCGCGCCGGCTGGTCGTGCAGGGGCCCTATCGATACGTGCGGAACCCCATGTACATCGGCGCGGGGCTCGCCATGGGCGGGGCCGCGTTGTTCTGCGAATCATGGCTGTTGCTGGCGTACATGGCGGCGTTTTTTCTGGTGACGCACCTGTTCGTTGTCGTGTACGAGGAACCCACACTGCGACATATGTTCGGACAGGAATATGAAGCGTACTGCCGCCGGGTCAGGCGGTGGTGGCCTGGGGCGCCATAGGCCGGGGCGGCGGCCGCATTTCAGCGTTTCGCGCGGATGACCAGCGATTTGCCGGCGCTCAGCCGCACCATCGCGGGCAGGGTCACCGACCCGAGTTCATCCACGGGCGCCCGGAACGTTCTGCGCGCGTGTTGCACCCTTGCGGTTCCGGCTCGTGCAAGATGCGGCAGGTCGACACGGCTCAACGCAAGTTCGCCGGAGAGCACGGTGATCGTGGCGCCCGTGTGATGTTGCCGGTACGTGCCCCATGCGCCGTCGAGCGCCCAGAAGCAGCGGAATTCCTCCGCGTGCAGGCGCGGCGCGAAGCCGATCACGCCCGCGCCCGTGTCGTAGCGGAACCCGCTGAGCGCCAGCAGCAGGCCATACGAGGCCATGGCGCGCGCGTAGTGATGGCCGCACTCGAATTCGTCCCAGGGGTTGCGCTTGTGCCCGTCATAGCGGTCGCGAACGCTGCGGACGATGGTCAGTCCCTCCTTCACCAGCCCCGAGAGAATACAATGGCTTGCGACCTGATACTCGATGCCGGTCCAGACTTCGTCCGAATAAGGAAACGGCACGGCCGGCCGCCCGCCGCGCGGCCATGTGCAGTTGATGAGGCCCGCCTCGCCGCCGAGCGCGTAGACTCGCTGCGCATTCGCGTGCTCGCGCAGGTCTGCCCGCCAATTATGCCGGAAAACGGAGCGCAGCGCCGTGCGCAGCTTGTCCGCGTCGAGGATGGGCCCGAGCCCCGCCACATCGGCCAGCCATGCGCCGAGCACCTGGTCCGCGAGACAGCCCTTGCCGTACTGGTACTCAGGGGCGTCCTCGGGATTGTAATGCTGCTCGTAGTATTCGCCGTTGAACAAACGCGCGTCCAGCCAAGCGCTGCCGCGCGTGTAGGCTTCGCGGTATGCGCCCGCCGTGGCGTCGTCGCCGAGATGCGCTGCAATCTCCGCGCCCGCCAGCAACGCGCCGAGATAGAAACACGAGGTCATCGTGTTCTCGCCGTAGAACTCGATGTCGTACGTGTTGTGCTGCCTGCCGCGCAGCACGCCGGTGTGTTCGGGGTCCCATTCCTTCCACGCGAATTCGAGCGCGCGCTTCAATGAGGGCCACAGACGGCGGATGAAACCGTCGTCGCCGCAGATTTTCCAGTCACGGAAGGCCTTGATGGTCCCGCCAAACTGCCCGTCGGCGCAGGGCAGGAAATCGTTCGGCGGCGCGCCCAACGGCAGATTCAGGCGGAAGCCCATGCTCCCGTCCGCGCGCAGGTTGTACCGGTAGTCCGCGAGGCGCATGGACCGTTCGAGACTCGGGAACAGGAAGGCGAGCGCTTGCTGGTAGTTCCAGACATGCGTGCATGAGCCTTCGCAGCAGCCGCCGGCCGGCGCGGAACCCTCGAAGCCGTAGAACGTGCCGTCGCTCAGGCGCAGACAGGTGGCCGTTTTCAGAATCGCTGTCTGGCTCGATACGGCATCGAGCACATAGGGCGGCAGCGTGCTCGAAAACAGCGCGTCGTGGAACCGCTTGGTTTGAGTGTGCAGTTGCCGCTCTCTCGCGTGGAGCCGGAGCGCAACATCGACGGCGTCCGCGAATTGCGAGGCGTAATAGTTCTTCCAGACGGGCAAGTCCCGTCTCGGCGGGCAGCAGCCTTGCCGCAACGCCTGCTCGGCGCATGCCGCGTCGTGCCAGTACTTCTCGAAGTTCGGGAAAAACCACGTGATGTAGAACGTGACTGTCTTTACCGCCCGCGGCTCCAACCGCATGCGGACCCCCAATACGCCCGCCGCCGTCTGGCCCTCCTCCGTGGGGCCATAGTCGTTGTCACACAGGCGGCCCGTGGTCGAGAAGGCGTCCCACAACTCGTGATACGGCGTAAACCAGCCCTTGCGCGGCCAGTAGCGCATCACGGTAACGTGTTTGTCGGGTGTAAGAAGCGCCACGGACCCGAATCGGGGGTGGTTCTCGGGCCATTTTTCGGAAGTGAAGGCGAGACCGCGCACCCCCGGCGTTTCCACATACCGGTTTACGTTGCGGCCGTAACCGTGCGGGCTGCCCGAATAGACGGGGTCGAGACCCGCGGCTTTGCCGATGCTGCCCACGGAGTTCAAGAGGCTCCACGCAAGGGTAGCATCGACCGGGGTGGGTTTGCGGTTTTGCAGCGTGTACTTGAGGACTGCCGCGGGGAAGCCCGAGCCGTCGGGATTGCCCGGGATGAACGGATTGTACGCTTCCAGAGTGATTCGGACAGGCAGCTTCGCGCACTGAAAAGCAATCCAGGCGAACGGATACTCGCCGCGAAAACGGCAGCCGTCCAGGTGCGGCCACCCTTGACCGCAGTCATGCGGGTCTCCGCCGCCCCCGCCAATGAAAGGCGGCTCCGGCGGAGCCATGGCCACGCGGCACACCGGCGGCCCGCCCTTCTCACGCGCATATACGAGTGGAAACGTGCGCGAGAGATACCCATTGAAATCGGGACGATTCTGGATGGCCCAGTCGCGCAAGCCGCCGCGGCCCGACAAGCCAACGCAGCCCGTGCCGATACCGCCCAGGGGAAACGATATCTGGTCCAATTGCCGGCCGCGGAACACCCGCAGCGGCCCGGGGCGGGCCCATTCCTCAGCGCCGCGCTTGATTGGCATCACCGGGGTCTCCCAGCCTTGGATTCGCTCTTCACCCGCCTATTCTATTGCCGGGTATGGTCGGAATCCAGCCGTCAAGGCGCCCAGGCCCGAGGGAATCACGTTACACAGTGGCAAAAAAAGCGCAAACAGGAAGAAAGATGAACGGCATGCCTGTGACTGGGGAAAACCGGGTTAGCGGAGTAGCAGGGCGGGAAAAAGTGCGCGATTGGGGTCTTCGGCGCCTTTTTTTGGTGCGAACGTCCCCTTCCAGTGGCAGTAATTCGACGCGGGCGACTGTCCGGGCGGAGCGTAAGGTATGTTATCACAATTACTTACGCTATTTCCGCGATTACGGAAAAATCCGCTAAAGTTTCGGCTTAAGTTGCCGATAAAACCGGATGGTATCCGGGAAAGTGCCTGTTCGGAACGTAGCAAAGCCTGGGGACAGGCCGAGGGACTTGGTAGAAAGTTGAAACGGTAATGGAAAGTGGTGTGCGCAGGGACAGCGCACACCGGAATTGGGCGGGAAGGGCCGTTTGGGGCCGGCTTCCTGACGCAAACAGCGTTCCACGGCATAGGGACATGACCGCTGGAAGGCTGGGCGCGCCGGGAACAGGTGCCTGCCTCTGGCGGAGCTTCCCGGTGTACTGGGATGCGTCCGGTCCCCTGTGCGGGCCGGACGGCGCAATAAGGAGGCGCATGGAAGCGTCGCCTTAACCACTCATGGAGGACAATGCTATGGGACTTAGGATTAACACCAATGTACCGGCGCTGAACACGGCGCGCGTCCTGAGGCGGTCCACGAACGCGTTGAACCAGTCGCTGGAACGGCTGTCGAGCGGCTTGCGGATCAACCGTGCGGCGGACGACGCGGCGGGACTGGCAATCGCGGAGGCGTTTCGCTCGCAGGTGCTGGGCACGCAAGTGGCGCAGCGCAATGCGCAGGACGGCGTCAGCCTCGTGCAGACGGCGGAAGGCGCGCTGAGCGAGACGACGAACATCCTGCAGCGTATCCGTGAACTGGCGGTGCAGTCGGCGAACGGCACGCAGAGCACGAGCAACCGCGCCGCGCTCGATGCGGAAGTGAAGCAGTTGCTGGCGCAGATCGACAGCATCGCGCTGGACACCGACTACAACGGGATTCGCGTGCTGAGTTCGTCGCAGACGGTCACGCTGCAGTCGGGCGCGTACACGAGCCAGGTGCTGGCGGTGGTTGTTTCGGGCGCGAAGACGAACGACCTTTCGGTGAACGCCGTGTCGGTTTCCACGATGGCGTTGGCGGTGTCGGCGATCAGCACGATCGACAACGCGATCCAGAGCGTGAACACCCTGCGCAGCAGCCTGGGCGCGTACCAGAACCGCCTGGAATTCACGATCAATACGCTGGCGATTCAAGAAGAGAACGCCGCCGCCTCGCAGAGCGCTATCCGCGATGCCGATATCGCGCAGGAAACGGTGTCGTTCACGCGCAATCAGATCCTGGTCAGCGCAGGCACATCGGTGCTGGCCCAAGCCAATATTGTGCCGCAGACGGCGCTCCAACTGCTCGGTTAGGCGCGCCGTTTCTCATAACTGTGCCGGCGGTTGGGCGCCGTTATAGCGCCCAACCGCCCCGCCAGGTATGTAGCGCCGGGACAGAACGCAGGTCGAGCCGTGATTGCGGCGCGTGCCGTGGGTGGATGAGTCGCGTCGTCCATCGATGGCAGTGTGCGTGAATGCATGGGAGGATCCAAGTTTAACTGTCTTGGGGCCATTCAAAGAGGGTTGAGTGATGGGCCTGCGGGTTAATACCAATGTGCCCGCCATAAACGCGTCACGCCAGTTGGCGCGTTCTGCAAGCCGCCTGAATACGTCGCTCGAACGCTTATCCAGCGGTTTGCGGATGAACCGCGCCGCGGATAACGCGGCGGGGCTGGCAATCGCGGAGGCGTTTCGCTCGCGGGTGCTGGGCGCGCAAGTGGCGCAGCGCAATGCGCGGGACGATGGAAGGCGCGCTGAGCGAAACGACGAACATCCTGCAGCGCATCCGCGAGCTGGCGGTACAGTCCTCGAATGGCACGCAAAGCACGAGCAACCGCGCGGCGCTCGATGCGGAAGTGAAGCAGTTGCTGGCGCAAATCGACGGCATCGCGCTGGACACCGACTACAACGGGATTCGCGTGCTGAGTTCGTCGCAGACGGTCACGCTGCAGTCGGGCGCGTATACGAGCCAGGTGCTGGCCGTGGCCGTGAACGGCGTCAAGACGAACGACCTTTCGGTAAACGCCGTGTCGGTTTCCACGATGGCGCTGACGGTGTCGGCGATCAGCACGATCGACAACGCGATCCAGAGCGTGAACACCCTGCGCAGCAGCTTGGGCGCGTACCAGAACCGCCTGGAATTCACGACCAACACGCTGGCAATTCAAGAAGAGAACGCCGCCGCCTCGCAGAGCGCTATCCGCGACGCCGATATTGCTCAGGAGACCATGGACTATACCCGCAACCAGATTCTGGTCGGCACATCGGTCTTGGCGCAGGCCAACGTTTTACCCCGGGCCACGCTGCGGTTGCTGGCGTAACGCAGCATTCGGACCGGGCGAAGCGCGTGACGACGCGTATGGCCGCGCACCGCGTCGTATACTGCGCCCGGTGGGGACGCGCGCGGAGAAAGGAGGGCCTGAGAATATTGCGCGAGCGGACGCCACGCCGGGACACGTGGCAGCCCCGTTCGCCTGTTCTTGTCGAAAGGTGGTAGTGGCAACGGAAGCCTGAGAACACAATTCAAGGAGGTAAGCTTATGGGACTTCGGATCAATACCAATGTGCCCGCGCTGAACACGGCGCGCGTCCTGAGGCGGTCCACGAACGCGTTGAACCAGTCGCTGGAACGGCTGTCGAGCGGCTTGCGGATCAACCGTGCGGCGGACGACGCGGCGGGACTGGCAATCGCGGAGGCGTTTCGCTCGCAGGTGCTGGGCACGCAAGTGGCGCAGCGCAATGCGCAGGACGGCGTCAGCCTCGTGCAGACGGCGGAAGGCGCGCTGAGCGAGACGACGAACATCCTGCAGCGTATCCGTGAACTGGCGGTGCAGTCGGCGAACGGCACGCAGAGCACGAGCAACCGCGCCGCGCTCGATGCGGAAGTGAAGCAGTTGCTGGCGCAGATCGACAGCATCGCGCTGGACACCGACTACAACGGGATTCGCGTGCTGAGTTCGTCGCAGACGGTCACGCTGCAGTCGGGCGCGTACACGAGCCAGGTGCTGGCGGTGGTTGTTTCGGGCGCGAAGACGAACGACCTTTCGGTGAACGCCGTGTCGGTTTCCACGATGGCGTTGGCGGTGTCGGCGATCAGCACGATCGACAACGCGATCCAGAGCGTGAACACCCTGCGCAGCAGCCTGGGCGCGTACCAGAACCGCCTGGAATTCACGATCAATACGCTGGCGATTCAAGAAGAGAACGCCGCCGCCTCGCAGAGCGCTATCCGCGATGCCGACATCGCGCAGGAAACGGTCGGGTATACCCGCAACCAGATTCTGGTCAGCGCAGGCACATCGGTGCTTGCCCAAGCCAATATTGTGCCGCAGACCGCCCTGCTGCTCTTGAGCTAGCAGGCCGGATAATGTTCTGCGGCCGCGCGCCGTCGGGCGCAGTCCAGACCGCGGCGGCGCTGGCCATGTGAAATAGGCCCGTTTCGTCGGGCATTGCGGCAAAGGCGTTTGCCGGAGCATGCATATGCGAGTGGAGCAGCATACGGAACAAGCCGCCGCGAGCTTGCTTTCCGCCCGTGCAGGTTCTTCGTCTGTTCCTGCTTTGCGTACCGCCGCAGGGGAACATGCCGGTCCGCGGCAGGTACAGCAGACGCAACGCCTGCACGATGGCGTGGAGCGTAAGAGAAAAACGGAGGCCGTTCCCATCGAGGAGCAGCGGCGCCGTACGGGTACTCGCATGCGCGTCGATGAGGCGACCAGCCGCATCGTAGGTCAATTGATTGACCAGAACAACAAAGTGATCAGGCAAGTCCCGCCGCAGGAACTGCTCGAAATCGCGGCACAGTTCCGGCGGCTTCAGGGATTGATCTTTGACGAACGCGCCTGAACGAATTTTACTGGCGCGCGAGTCCTGCCCGGCCCCGGCGTCCTGCAGAGGACGCCGGGGCTTTCCCGGTCCGTGAAGCGGACGGCGCGGCCGCCGCGAAGACCTCGGTTTTCCAGCTTCCTTGCGCCGCGCGATTGCCTCGGATATGGCGCGGGTGTTAGCATTTGTGCCTCGGGGTAAGTGTTCGGACGCCGTGCTTCCCGTGTGCGTTGCGCCCGTCGCCGGTCTCATAAGAGAGCACGTTTACAGGAGCCGTACTATGGAAGCGGAGAAACAGACTCAGGGCGCGTACCGCTGGTTTCGCATTTCCATCGCGGCATATCTGTTTGTGCTTGTGCTCGCGCTGACCCCTTGGACTCCGGACCCGGCCGGCGACGTCAAGCGGCTGTTGCTGGCGGTGTTCAGCGCGTCATTAGCGACGGCATGGCTTGCGGCATCGTGGCGCATGGGCGTTCCCGTGCGCCGGCCGCGAATTGTGCTGGAAGTGCTGCTGGGCATGCTCGTGTGTTATGGCGCCGCCACGTTTCGCTCGCCCTATCCCGGGTTCAGCATAACGGAACTCGCGTTTTTTGGCGGCCTGTTTCTGCTCTATTTCGTGGCCAGTCAGGTATATACGAAGGAGCAGGAAGTACTCGGGCTGATGAAAACGCTGTGTGCGGCCATGGTGCTGGCCGCGCTCTATGCGTTCTTGCAGAAAAGCGGCCTGGACCCGTTTCCATGGACCGGCCGCGAGCAGGACATCTACACCAATCTGCCGAGCACGTTCGGCAACCCGAACTACGCGGCGCACACGCTTGTACTTGCCCTGATCATGGCCGTGTTGCTTGCGCGGCACACGGCTGACCGCCGGGTCTGGGCGGTTGCCGCCCTGTTTGCCCTCTACCTGTACTTCACGGGGCAGCGCGGCGGGATTATCGGGCTCGGAGCCGCGGCTGTCCTGCTATTGATGGCCGGTGGCGCATCGCGTCTCTTCTCCGGCGCGATCAAGCGCGTCGTGGTTGCGCTGCTGGTCACAGCGCTGGCGGGCGCTGCCGCCGGCGGGCTCTACATGCTTCAGAACAAGGCGCGTAACGGCGTAGCCCTGCCGCTCGACGGTTCCCTGTTGCTCCGGTACAACGGCTATCTGAATTCCGCCGCGATGATCCTCGACAGGCCGCTCCTCGGACACGGCCCGGGGGTCTACGCGCTGACGACTCCCGTATACTGGACGACTTTCGAGCAGCAGTGGTTCGCCCAGGAGCAGTTGATGAACGCGCACGTCCACAACGACTTGCTGGAAGTCGCCGTGGACGCGGGCCTGCCCGCCGCCGGGTTCTACCTTGCGCTGTTGCTGCTGGGGATATGCTACGGCCTGCTGATGGCGTTCACGGCGCCTGATACGGCCAGACGCCGTCTCGGCTTTGCGTTTGCCGCCTTGTTCATGACGTTCCTGGTGGACGGGTTGTTCGGTTTCAATCTGCGTGTGCCCGTGTCGGCATCCGTGCTGTTTGTGTTGCTGGGCAGCCTGGAAGGGCTTTGGGTATCCCCCGATACGCGCGCTGCGCCCCTCCGCAAACCGGGCTTGCCCGGCGTTGCGTGGCGGCTGGGCATGGCGGGCGCCGCGGTGATCATCGCTGTCTGGGGCGCGCGGGTGTTTCTCTCCGAATTCATGCTGCAGCGCGGCCTGAAACATCATCACCTGATGATGAAGGTGTTCAATGCGCCGCCGCAGGAAAAGCGTGACATGGACCCGCAGAAGGCCGCGGCATTTGTCGAGGCGCAGCGGGCCGCTGCAAAGTCGGCCTTCACGTGGGGCGAACGGCTTGCTCCGTGGAACTACCTCTTTGGCGGGCGGATCGGCGAGACGGAGGCCGCGGCGCGCGCGTATGACGATGCGGCGCGGCACTTCGAGCGGGCGCTCGCGCTTAACCCGTATTATGTGCCGACGCTGGCCCGGCTCGCCGGAACCCGGCTTACGCAGGCGGAGGACGCGCTGGGTCCGGAAGGGGCGGCTCCGGCGGGGGACGTGACGGGTTTGCTGGATGAGGCGCTGCATTACGCTGATCGCATCGGCGAATTGTGCCCCGTTTTCGCCCTTGCGGAAGAATTGAAGGGGCGCATCGCCTGCTTGCGGGCAAAATGCCTGGCGCGGCGCGACCCGCCCGCCGACGGCGTCGAAGTCGAAGAGCAATGGAAACAGGGCGAGGCCCATCTGGAGCGCGCCATTCAATTGGGCGCGAGAAACCATATCGAACTATACCGGCTCCTGGCGCAAGTGCGCGAGACGCTGGCCGACCCCGAGGGCGCCGAGGAAGCGTTCGTGCGGGCTGTCCAGTCTAATCCGGACGATGCGGACTTGTGGGAGATGTTCTTCAGTTTCGCCATGCGCGCGGAGGTCTCCGAGCGAATCAAGAATACGCTGAACACGTTGATTGCGCATATTGTCAGCCTGGAGCCGCCGCGCCACGACGCCGTGGCGAACGGCTATATCGCGCTGGCGCGATGTTTCGCGGAGACGAAGGATCTTGCCGGCGCCGATGACGCGATTGCCAGCGCCGCGCGTTACGGGACCGGGCAGGAAGGCGTGTGGCGGGCGTTTGCCCAGTACGCAAACGAGCACGACCGGCTATTCCTGTATGAGCGCTGTCTGCGGGACGCCGTGCAGCAGGCCGCCGCGAACGGCGCGCCGGCCGAGCCCGCGCTCGCCATCGCCCATCTGCTGTTGGCGGAGATGTACGAAGGCAAGACTCCCCCGGCGGACGCCGCCGCGATCGAGGCCGCCTATCAGCAGGCCGTGCGGTTCGCGGCGGACCGCGCCGATGTCTGGGCGAACTACGCGAATTTCGCGCGCAGAAATGACCGCATGGAGACGTTCAAGGAAACCCTGAAGACGACCTGCAACGCCACGCGCGGTGGCAGCGTCACGCCGCCCGCCTTCGTGCACGCGGTGTCGAACGTGATCGAACAAGGCCCCGCGGCGCTTGAACTGTCCACCTCGGTGCTGTTGCGCCAGTTCCGGGAGTATCCGTCCGGCAACGTGCGGCTCGTTACCGTGCATCTGAGTTGGGCGGCGCAATTGCTGTTCGAGGCGGCGGTGAATGCCCAGGGCAGCGAGCCCACCCTGTGCAGGACATGGCTCAACCTGGCCATTGTGCTGGCCGGCATGGAACAGTACACGGCTGCCGAAAGCCTGTATCCGCGCGCGATGCAGTGCCTTGAAGGCGAGAATACCGCCATCGCGGGCATCCAATGGGCAGACACGCTTCAGCGCATGGGGCGGACCCCGGAAGCGCTCAACCTGCTGCGCGACTTGCTGGCGCGTTTCCCAGACATGCCCGAACTGCGACACGCCCACGCGCAGACGCTCGTGCGCAACCAGCAGATTCCCGAGGCGTTGCAGGAGTACGACGCGTTGCTGGACGTGCAGTACTTGCCGCCGAACGTGAAGGAACAGCTCGAAGCGGAGCGCAACGCACTTGTCCAGCCGCAGCCGTAAACCGCGTTACGGCATCAGGGCACGAAGCTGGCGTCGCTCTTGAGCGCGCACACCCACTCGGCGATCAGTTTCGCGGCCTGCTCGACGTCCTTGAGCGAAACCAGTTCGACCGGCGTGTGCATGTACCGGTTTGGAATGCCGACCGTGGCCGTTGCCACGCCATCGCGGCTCAATTGCATCGCGTTCGCATCGGTGCCGGTGCTCCGGGGCGCGGCACGGTGCTGGATCGGGATCTTGTGTTTCTCCGCGATGCGCACCAGCTCCGCGCGGACGACAGGATTGATGTTGGGACCCCGGTCGAGGATGGGGCCGCAGTTGATCTTTGTGAGCCCGAAGCGGTCCCCGTCGCCGCGCGGATGATCCGTGGCCCACGCGACGTCGACGGCGATGCCCGCGTGCGGGTGGCAGCCATACGCGCTCGTGGTTGCGCCGCGCAAGCCGATCTCCTCCTGTACCGTGGTGACGCAGTACACGGCGACTTCAACTTTCCGCTTTGCAAGCAGGCGCATGGTCTCGATGCACACGAACGCGCCGATACGGTCGTCCAGCGCGCGCGCCACAACCTTGTGATCGCGCAACGCCATGAAACCTACGTCAATCGTGACCGGGTCCCCGATCGCTACCAGCCTCTCCGCGTCCTTCCTGTCCTTCGCGCCGGTGTCAATCCACATCTCGTGAAAGTCGGTGAATTTCTTCCGGTCGTCCGGCGGCGTCAGGTGAATCGCCTTGCGTCCAATGACGCCCGGCACCGGCCCCCGCGCGCCGTGCACCACTACGCGCTGACCCGGCAACGTAGCCGCGTCCACGCCGCCGATGGGCACGAACCCGATAAACCCCTTATCGTCAATGGTGTTCACCATCAGGCCAATCTCATCGACGTGGCCCGCGAGCATGACGCGCAACGGCGCATTCTTGTTGCGCACCGCGTACTGGTTCCCGTGAACGTCCTTGTACACTTCATCAACGTAGGGCGCGACGTATTCGCGGCACGCCGCCTGCACCCGCTCCTCGAAACCGGACGGGCTCGGCGTGCTCAGCAACCGTTTCAAGAAATCGAGCGATTCCTGGCGCATGACAAACTCTCCCTGGGGTTGACGCGAGGCCGTATAGTACCTTGTCGCGCACGCAAAACGACAATGGAGACCAGGTCACTTTCCGACGCAGAAGGTGGAGAAGATGATGCCGAGCAGGTCTTCGGGCGTGGTTTCGCCGGTGATTTCGCCGAGCGCCTGCAAAGCTTCGCGCAAGTCGATGGCGAGGAACTCGGGAGACTCGCCGGGGTGGCCGAGCATGCGTTCGAGCGCCGTGCAAGCGCGGCGCAGGCTGTCTTTCTGGTGCAGCCGGGTGATGAGGGCCTGGTCGGCCGCAATATGCGCGCCGCCCAGCAAGAGCCGGCCCAGGGCCGCCTCAAGGCCGTTCAGTCCTTCGCCGGTCAAGGCGGAAAGCCGGCAGACGGCGGCGGCATCGAGTCCCAGTGGCGGCGGTTCCGCTTCTGGGGCCAAATCCGTTTTATTGAGTACGATAACGATGGGCGTCGCGAGGGCGCCGAGGTCGCGCGCGATGGCCCGGTCCTCTTCGGTGAGCGGTTGCGAAGCGTCGATGACCAGAAGGATCAAATTCGCGTTTTGCAGCGCTTCCCGCGCGCGGTCGACGCCGATGCGCTCGACTTCGTCGTCCGTCGCGCGCAGCCCGGCCATATCGACGAGCCGCACGGGCACGCCCGCTATGGTGATGTACTCTTCGATGCGGTCGCGCGTCGTGCCCGCATGCGCCGAAACGATGGCCCGCGCGTCGCGGAGCAGCGCGTTGAACAGGCTTGACTTGCCGACGTTGGGGCGGCCCGCGATGGCCGCGACGGCGCCCTCGCGCACCAGCCGGCCTGCGTCCGCCGTGTCGATCAAGGCGAGCATGTCCGCGTGCGCATGGCGCAGTTCGTCAAGTAACGCGGGCGTCACGAGGTCCGGCAAGTCTTCCTCGGGGAAATCGACGGCGGCTTCGATGTGCGCCAGCGCGTGCCTTATCCGGTCGCGCATCGCGTGCAACTCGCGGGAGAGGCGGCCGCTGGCGGCGGCGTTGGCCGCGAGCAGCGCGGCGCGCGTGCGCGCGCGGATGGTGTCGATGACGGCCTCCGCCTGTACGAGGTCGATGCGCCCGTTGAGAAACGCGCGCAGCGTGAATTCGCCCGGCCTTGCGAGCCGCGCGCCCGCCTCGAGGCAGGCCTCGAGAATCGCGTTGAGCGGCGCCGCACCGCCGTGCGCATTGATCTCCACGACGTCCTCGCGCGTATAGGAGCGCGGCGCGCGCATGACGTGCACGAGCACTTCGTCGAGCGCGTTGCCTCTCGCGTCGTGGATGTGGCCGTGGTGCACGCGCCGCCGCGCCGGCGCAAACGCGCGCCCGCGCGAGGGACGAAACACTCGTGCGGCAATGCCGAAGGCCTGCGCGCCGCTCAGGCGCACAATGCCGATGCCGCCTTCCCCCGGCGGGGTCGCAATGGCGGCGATGGTATCGTCATGCGCCAGCGTCTTCACCGGAATTGCCGGAGTCTTGCGGCCCGGGCCGCTGCGGCGCGCCGCCCCTGCGCATGTTCGCCGGCCTGGGCCGCATCAGGCGGCCGCTTGCGCGCCGCTTGATGCCGCCGCGGGGGCGGTGGTGCGATTCGCTCGCCGGGCCGCCTTGCCCGCCGGAAGGCTGCTTGACGCGCGGGCTGATCACCACCTGCCGGTAGAGCGCGTCGCCGATGCTGAAGGTGCGCACGTCGGGGTCGCCCTGGAGCGTCAGGTGAATGACGCGCCGTTCCTGCGGGCTCATGGGTTTCAGGCGCACGTCGCGGCCCGATTCCTTCGCGCGCTCCGCGAGGCCGCGCGCCATGCCCTCGAGCGCGTCGCGCCGCCGGTCGACATAGCCCTCGATATCCACCACAAGGCGTTCGGTGACTTCGTTCTTGTCGCTGCGCGCGATGATGCGGTTGATGAGATACTGCATTGCCTGAAGGCTGCGGCCCTTGCGCCCGATCAGCAGGGCGCTGTCCTGCGTTGCCACGTCGAGCCGGGCCGCGCCGTCCCCGTCCCGGCGGAATTCGACGGTTGCCTCGATGCCCATCTGGCTGATGATCGATTGCAGCAACGCGGCGGCCTCGCGGCCTTGATCTTCGGTCAGGGGCGAGGATTCCGTCTCCTGCGCCAACGGTTGATTCAACGCTTCCGGGCCGGGCTCTTCCTGCGCGCGCCGCCGGTCTGCTTGCGGCCCCTGGTCGGGGCGCCGTTGGCGTTGCGCACGCGGTTCGCGCCCTGGGTCGTCCCGGTGGCGCGGTGCACGGTCGCGGCCGTGCTGACGGTCTCCGCGGTCGCGCTGGCGGCGTTGCTCATCACGCTGGCCGGAGGGGGCGGGCCGGTCCCCGGCGTCCCGGCGTTGTTCGTCGCGCGGTGCCGGCGCGGCTGGCCGCCCGTCGTGTTCGCGCCGTGGCACGCGCTCGTCGCGGCCGCGGTGGCGGTCCCTGCCGCGGCGGTCGTCGCGCGGTCCGCGGCGGCGCTCGTCACCCGCGCCCTCGGTCTGGCGCTCGCGCTGTTCGGGACGGCGCTCGTCCTGAGCGGCGGGCCGCTGTTTGCCGCGCTTGGCCGTTACGCGGACGCGGACGGGCCGCGCGCCGAGGCCGAGAAAGCCGCGGCTGCCTTCGTCCAGGATTTCAATTTCGTCCACATCATGCATTTCGACCCCCAGCTGGTCCAAGGCGAGTTGGATAGCCTCTTTGCGCGTTTTCGCGCTGGATTCGACCGATGGCATAGGTCTATGTCTCCTCGGCGGGCTGCAAGCCCGGGACTGTTCGGGGCGTGGCGCGCCCCGCGGTTATGACCGCTTCCTCGGATCCCGCTTGGTGACGGCGTCGCCGCGGCCCTTCGGCTGTTTCTTGGCGCGGCGCATTTCCTTCGCCGCTTGCCGTTTGCGGGCCTGCGCGGCGTCGTAGAAGTGTTGCGGTTTCCGGGCGGCCGGTTTCTTCTTGAGCTCCTGGGGCGTCAGTTCGACGGTAAACATCCGCGTGAGATAGCTCTGGCCGATGCCCAGGAGCGTACTGGTCAAAATATAGAGATTGAGGCCCGCGGCCACGTTGTAGCAAAAGACGCTGAACAGCACGGGCATGAAATTGAGCATCATCTTCTGCTGCTGCGTCTGTACCGGCCCCGAGGTTGGCATCAGCTTCTGGCTCACGTACATGGCCACGGCCATCAGGATAGGCAGCACGTTGATGGCGTCGATGGAAGTGAAGACAAGCGGGATTTCCCACGGGAACCGAATGAGCGCGTCCTGGCGCGAGAGGTCTTGAATCCAGAGGAACGAAGTGCCGCGCAACTCGAAGGCGCTCCACAACATGCGGTACAGCGCAATGAAGACCGGCATTTGCAGGAGCATCGGAAAGCACCCGCCCAGCGGATTCACGCCGTACTGCCGGTACAAATCCATCGTGCGCTTCTGCATTTCCTGCGGGTTGTCCTTGAACTCCGCCTTGATTTTCTCCATTTCCGGAGCGAGCAACTGCACCTTCTTCATGCTCTTCATGCTCTTGATCGTGAGCGGAAACATGAAGAGGCGCACGACGACTGTCAGCAGGACGATCGCGATCCCATAGCTGGCATGGAGCGTGTTGTGGAAGAAGTTCAGGAGGCTCAGCAGCAGCTTGGCGAACCAGTCCATGAACCCAAACATCGTGAAAAACTGAAGCCCTTCGTCGAGTTCGGGAAAACCGCGCGAGGCCGCCTCCTTGAGCGAGGCCAGGTGTGTCGGCCCAAGGTAGATGCGGAAATCGCGCGTCTCGGAAGCGCCGGGCGCCACTTCCATCCGCGGCGTCGCGATGCCGAACCGGTAGCGTTCGGGGCTCCCCGCAACCCAGCCCCACGTATCGGGGAGCCAGGGCGCGTCGGGCAGCGCCACGACGCGCATGGCCATCAGGAAATACACGCTTTTCACGGCCATCCAGTCGGGCTGGACAACCCGCTCGGTTGAATAGCCGGTATCGCTGTCCGGCGGTTCCAGCCCGCTGGTCGCGTGATGCTCATTCTGGCCGCTCTTGCGCCAGATGACCTCCTTCTGTACCGGACCGGCCTGCCCGTTCTCGTCGGACGCCAGCGCGGGCGTCCAGTTCAACGTAAAAGCCGGAACATGGGTGTCCAGTCCCAGGCGCTGCGCCGCATCGCTCAGGTTGGCGTAAACGACCGAGACGTCCAAAAGCCCCTCATCCGAATCCAGGGAGAATAGCTTCGTGACGCGCGCCACGCCCGGCTGTTCGTACGTAAACGTAACGGAGCGCCCGGTCTCGTCCACGGTGGCTTCCCAGAGCGCGTAATCAAGTTCGTCGCCGCGCCAGTTGTCGCCCAGCTTGAGGCCGTGCAGCCCCAGCGGATACAGGGGCGGGTCGCCGAGGATCTCGGGGGACTCCGGCACCAGGCGAGGGTGCTGGTCTTCGCTGTCGCCGATGAGGACGCACGCCTGTTTCAAGCGCGCCCCAACACGCGTAAACTCCAGCCGCAGACGGTCGTTGGCCAAGGTAATGGTCTCTTCCAGAGCGGCGGGCTCCGCGGGCGGCGGGGCTGGAACGGCCGGACCTTCCGGGACAACAGCCCGTGGCTCTGGCAGGTCCTCGACCGCAGGCGCGGCCGTGGCCGGTTCCAGGGGCAACTCGGCGGTGTTAGCCAGGTCCGAGACGGGCGGGATTTCCGGTTCCGCGACGCGGGGCGTCTGTGTGCGGGGGCCAAGGAAATAGGAGAAGACGATAATGCCCACCGTTGCGAGCACAATGACGGCCAGTTCATAGACCCCGAAGGGCCGTTCATTCTGTTGACCTAGCAAACTTCCTTACTCCGCGAACGCGGATGAGCCTACACGCCCATGCGGGACGTGCGCCGGGGCGGCGGCACGGGGTCCACGCCTCCCTTGCAGAACGGCTGGCAGCGCAGGATGCGCCATGCGGCAAGACCTACCCCTTTGAGGACGCCGTGCTTCTCGATAGCCTCGATGGCATAATGCGAGCAGGTGGGATAAAACCGGCAATTCTGGCCGAGCCACGGGCTCAAGAACCGCTGATACAGCCGGATCAATCCGATCAACAACCTACTCACGCACGAGCCCACCTTTACGGAGGATTCGGTCCAGCACGTCCACGCTTTGCGCGTACTCTAATGCAGCCGCCGACGGGCGCGCCACGACCACCAGATCCATCGCGGCGGCAAATTCAGGCGCGTGAGTGCGGAAATACTCGCGGATACGACGCTTGATCTTGTTACGCACCACGGCGCGGCCCACTCGGCGCGACACTGCGACGCCTAGCCTGCACTGCTGCCCTTCACGCCGGACCGCATAGCACACGAACGCGTACCCCACCATTTTCCGGCCGTCGCGAAAGACGCGGTCGAAGTCTTTTTTCCCAGTGAGGCGTGCTTGACGCGGGAACGTTTTCCGGTCCGGCACAACAGGCTCATCTACCTCCAGGTTCTGCGGCCGGGCAGACAGGCCCGGCTGCGGGACACTACACACTCAGACGCTTGCGGCCCTTCTGCCGGCGGCGGCTGATAACCCCCCGCCCGCCCGGCGTGGCCATACGCGCCCGGAAACCATGGGTCCGTTTCCGGCGCCGGTTCGACACTTGTAACGTTCTTTTCACGACCCGCTCCTCGTAACAGTTCTACATGCACTACGCCGCCGCGACATGCCGGGAAACCAACACAAAAGGATATCCACCAGCGGAGAAGATGTCCCCGCGACGGCACAAACCGCCCATTTGTAATTCCAATAGTCTATATTATTTCCGCTGGGAGAGTCAAACATCGAATCGAATGACCAGATGCACCCGTGGGCAGGTTGAAACCGTGACCGCCGTGTGAGATTATCAAACCATCTATGATGGGGGTATCCGCGTGCAACAAGGAGGTGCATCATGAGCAGTTTTATTACTAAGCCGGGCTCCATAGGTAT
>JAGMZX010000019.1:0-1677 GCA_018005585.1 Candidatus Hydrogenedentota bacterium
AGACCGCCAGCCCGGACGAACCGTACCTCCACGCGATTCCCTACATGCAGTTCCCGCTCCTGCAGGCGGGCCGCCCATTTACCGGGGAACGGGCCATGACGCCGGGCGTCGCGTACAACCCCGACCCAAACGATTTCTGGATGCGCATCTGCGCCGAGGCGTGGAAACACCACCAGGCGCATCCCGGGGGGCCGCACGCTTACGGGGCGTGGGACGCCATCCCCGGCCGGAGCGAAACCCGGCCTGCGCACGCGCAATGGCTTAAGCGTTACCTGCCATTGACGGAAGAAGGGACATGGGCATGGCTCGAAATCAGGGACTCCAGCTTGACTGTCGGCCCCTTGCCGGAGCGGGTCGTGGCGTCCGTGTTCGCGAATCGGGCCATTCATCTGGTGCTCGCCAACTACGGCAGCGTCCCGGCGCAGGTTGTTACCTGCTCCAATTGCGCCTCGCTGACATCGCCAGAGCCCTCGCTACGGCGCGAATGGACTCTCCAACCGGGCTCTCTCGAGATCCTCCGGCTCGATGCGCACGACGCGGCAAACCGTGACGACAAAACCGGCTGAGAGACAACCATTCGGCTCAATCCGCGGAATACGGAGGGAATCTCCGGCGCTCGACAGTCTCACTCTTGGGTGTTCCAACAACTGCGCCAAGCGGAGTCCGCGGTTCTGCCGTCTAAACCGAAGTTCCAGCGGATGACGTAGTATGAGTGATTGACGTTTGGGATGATAGGCGGATTCAATTTGTCGGTTTACTGGGTACAGGTCCTCACGGACCGCGTTGAAGCAGTCCGAAGATATGTGCCTGGAACGGGGTTGCTTTGGTCAGGGCGGATTCGCTCGGAATACTCACACTAACCAAGACTAGGAAGCCCAACGCAAGAAATATGGTGCAGGACTTGAGTTTTGCGGTACTCATGACGCCCCCCTGGCGCCGCCCGGGCCTGCTTATCCACGCATCCGATTCACGGCCCGCAACCATCTGAGCTGCGCATCGGCGATGAGTCCATCATCGAGGTTCCCCCCTGCAAAAGTCCAAACTTGCCCGCTTGCCACTTCCCGCGCCCATCGCTGCGGCGCACTCATGACCGCGTTACCCACGAGCGGGCAATAGATGCCGATCGCCTCACATCGGATAAGCGACCTGCATATTCCGGCACGAGCAGGCCACCGAATCCGAAGGAGCGCGACCAGTAATCCGGGTGCTCACGAGCGGGGGAACGGGGAGCGCGAGTGGAAAGTCCGCAGGAACGAACAGTCCGCAGGGAGGGTGTTTCAAAGTAGATGGTTTTGGTCCGTTCCATTTAACTTGGAAATGAGTACCATTCCGCCGAGAGCGCGGAGCAGAAGTGGGGGAAGGAAGACGGAATAATAGACGAAGCCCACCGGCACGCCAAGACCGATAGCGGCACGGAGCCCGGAAAGCCCATCTTGTGCTGCCGCGTTTCTTGGCCCTTTCGGCCTTTCGCTCCGCCACTCGTAAAACTTTCAAGCGGTAGAGCAGTAGGGCGGTCAAGCGGTAATTACCTGGAGAGGCGGAAGCCGTGACTGCTATACGTGTACGACGGGGGGAGGGGGCTGCCGCGGCCCGCTGAACGCAAGTAGCGGTCGCCGCCGTAGTTCCAGGCGGCGCCCCGAGTCAGGCGGTCCGAGCCTCTAGGTGAGTACACCCACG